>NZ_BAAASM010000001.1:376191-424708 GCF_039532885.1 Streptomyces nogalater
GTGAGTGACGGGGTCCGGTGTTGTGTCCCGCCCCACCGCGACCGTCTCACCGAGGTGCGCCGGGATCGCCCTCCGCCCGTCCCCGGCCGGGCCACATGTCGCCGTACGCGGCGTCCATGAACCGGGCCTGCGGCCCGCGCAGCGCCGACGCGTCGGCCACCCCGTCCCGGGCCGCCTCGGCGAGGCGGAAGGCGTAACGGTAGGCAGCGCCTCGCAGGGGTTCGCTCCTGGCCGACAGGTCGATCTCGGCCTGGGCGAGCCACAGATCGTCGACGAGCCGGCCGAGTTCGGAATCGGCCGCGGCACCGCCGGCGTCCGAGCGTGTGAGCGCGGCCTTCTCCACCTGCAGCGCGATCCTCACGAACCGCAGAACCGCCTCCTTGAGCTCCGCCCGGTGGGCGGCTGATTCCTGGACTTCGAGCTGTCGGGCACTCACGCGCGAGACGAGGTACTGGCCGAACAGCGACCCGCCCGCGCCGAGCACGACCCCCGCGAGGGACAGCAGCGCCGGCCCCAAGGTTCCCCACGATCCCATGGGCGGAGTTTCTCAACACCGACCCACCTGTCGAGGGGCCGGGGGCGCCCGCCCACCGCCGACCGGCCGCTGCTCCCGTGCAACCTTTCCCGCTTCCCAGACTTCCTATTGTCGGAGGATCATGCCTCCGGAGTTCCGGACGAGAGAGGTTGCACGGGGATGGCGGAACAGGACGACTGGGAGCGCGAGTTCGATCACGCGTGGGTGAACTCGGCCGAGCACAAGGAGCCTTCCGCGCGGGCCCGGATGCTCGCCGCGCGCTGGAAGGAGAATCCGCCGGAGCCGGCACCCTTCCGTGCCGACCCCGGGCCGGCCCGCCCGCGCCGGTCCTCCTGGGTGTCGACGGCCGTGGTGCTCGGCTGCGTGGCCGCGGTGATCGCGCTGCTGGGGTACGCGCAGATGCGGTCCCCCTACTGATCCGCACCGGTGCGCGGGGACGCGCGGGGCGCCCCCGGCCTGTGACGGCCGGGGGCGCCCATGGTTCACCGGGTCTCCTCCCGCTCCTGCCGGCGGGTCTCGAAGGGCCGCTCGCGGCGGTAGCGGCGCTCCCAGCGGGCCTGGCGGTCCCGGCGCTCCCGGTACGCCCGGTAGGTGTCGGGCGGGGCGCCGGGGGCGGAGGCGGGCGGGGCCGTGCCGGGGGTGCCGCGGCCGTGTGTCGCGTACAGGTACAGCAGGGCCACCGCGGCGAGCCACCAGAGATGGTTTCCGATTCCGAGGGTCACCAGGACCACGGTCCCGGTCGCGGGAATGCCACGCATGACGGACCTCCGTGGGGTGAGTCGGGGGAAGCGGAGCGTGTCTGTTTCGTCTCCGTACGTACAGCGTAGGGAGGGCGCGATCACCGGCGCATCCCGTTTTCCGCGCGCCCCTCACAGCTCGCCCTCCCCGCGCCCCGGGCGGTTTCGAGGGAGTGTCGCCGGCGCGGAAGGGCGCCGTGAGTGAATGGCCCGTATGGACCGACTCTCCACTTTCACTTACGCGTACGACGGTGAACGGCTCAGCGGGGCGGGCGCCGGACCGGCCGGCCGGGCCACGGCGCTGCTGCTGCACGGCGCGGGCAACGGCAGCAAGGAGCGGCTGCTGCCGTTCCTCGCCGACTTCGCCGACCGGGGCTGCCGCGCCCTCGCCTTCGACTTCTCCGGGCACGGTGAGAGCACGGGCGCGCTCGCGGAGTCGAGCCTGCGCCGCCGGTACGAGCAGGCGGTGGCGGTGCTGGACGCGCACGCCCCGGCGGACGATCCGCTGATCGTCATCGGGTTCAGCATGAGCGGGCAGACGGTCGCGGATCTCGTACGGCACTACGGGCCCCGGGTCGCGGCCGTGGGGCTGTGCGCGCCCGCCGTCTACGCCGAGGAGGCCTGGGACCTGCCGTTCGGCACCGGCGACGGCCGGTTCTCGCGGCTGATCCGCACCCCGGACACCTGGCGGGACTCCCCCGCCCTGGAGGCGTTCCGCGCGTACGGGGGCCGGGCGGTGCTGGCGGTGCCGGGCACCGACACGATCGTCCCGGCGGCGGTCACACAGGCCGTACAGGAGGCGCTGTCGGCGCGCGCCCGGTTCACCCGCCTCGACCTCCCGGACGCCGATCACATCCTGGGGCTGTGGTTCCGCGACCACGCCGAGGACCGTCGGAGGTTCGTGACGGAGCTGCTGGCGGGCCTGGACGGGCGCGCGGACACGCCCCTTCGCTGACGGTGTGCCGGGTGCCCCGCGCGGGGCACCCGGCACACGGTTCACCGCGAGTAGCGCATCAGCGCCCGCACCATGTGACACGTGGTGTCGGAGGGCGGCCGCATCCCGATCCGCTCGGCCGTGCCGCGGATCGTCTCGTTCCGCGCCTGGTCCGGCAGGTAGATCCCGGAGTCGAGCAGGGCTATGGCCAGGCGCATGGCCTTCAGGCGCCGGTTGTGCGTGACGTACCACTCGCGCGGCCGTCCGGCCGGCAGCGGTCGCTTCGCCTCGGGCTGGTAGGGCGAGTCGAACAGCACGGGGTGCTGGGCGGTGGACTGGGTCGGCAACGGCTTCGGCTTGAGGGCGGCAGCGGGCACAGGCATCCTCCTGTCGCGGTCAGACCGGTCGCCGGCGGCCCGGCGCCCGGTCTCGAACACTGCTTCAAGTCTACCGGCGGCCACTGACAATCGGTCGGCTCCGGAAGGGAGTGAATCCGCAGCTCACACCGGAAATTGGCGCCCTGTCACCGGTGGTGGTGATGAGGCCCCCGAGGTGTCGTGAATTCGAACAGAGCCGGTACCGCGTACCGTGTCGCCCATGGAGATCTGGATCAATCCCGCCTGCTCGAAGTGCCGTAGCGCGCTCACCCTGCTCGACGCCGAGGGGGCCGAGTACACCGTGCGGCGGTATCTGGAGGACGTGCCGGGCGAGGACGAGATCAGGGCGGTACTGGACCGGCTGGGGCTCGAACCGTGGGACATCACCCGCACCCAGGAGGCGGCGGCCAAGGAGCTGGGGCTGAAGGAGTGGCCGCGCGACGCGGGCGCCCGGGACCGCTGGATCGCCGCGCTGGCCGGGCACCCCAAGCTCATCCAGCGGCCCATCATCACCGCGGACGACGGCACGACGCTGGTGGCCCGCAGCGAGGAGGCCGTACGGGAGGCCCTGTCCCACAGCAAGCGCTGACGACTCCCGTTCACGTCGAGGGTCCGGTGCGCGAGGTCCACCGCGGCGGACGGGGAGGGCCCGGGTCGTACGCAACCCGCGCGGCCGGGACCGCGGCGCCTCACCGCGTGAGCCTCGGCACACGAACGCCAGGTAACACGGGGTT
The DNA here is from genome assembly GCF_039532885.1 of Streptomyces nogalater. Lineage (NCBI taxonomy): Bacteria > Bacillati > Actinomycetota > Actinomycetes > Kitasatosporales > Streptomycetaceae > Streptomyces > Streptomyces nogalater. Next base: position 379,509 of record NZ_BAAASM010000001.1, read on the forward strand.
CACATCCGGGCAATGGCCGGGAAACCGCCTGTTGACAGGCTGCCCGCAGTTCGAGCGGCGCCCCCTGCCGCAGCAACGCGGCACCCGCGCAGGCGGTTGCGCCCGACCCACCCCCGAAGGATGTGGCCCCCGTGACCTTCAAGGCTGAGTACATCTGGATCGACGGCACCGCGCCGACGGCCAAGCTCCGTTCCAAGACGAAGGTCATCACGGGTGCCCCGGCCGGTCTCGACGCGCTGCCGCTGTGGGGCTTCGACGGCTCCTCCACCAACCAGGCCGCGGGCCACTCCTCGGACTGCGTGCTCAAGCCGGTCTTCACCTGCCCGGACCCGATCCGCGGCGGCGACGACGTACTGGTGCTGTGCGAGGTGCTGGACACCGACCTGACCCCGCACCCGACCAACACCCGGGCCGCGCTGGCCGAGGTGGCCGAGCGGTTCGCCGCGCAGGAGCCGATTTTCGGCATCGAGCAGGAGTACACCTTCTTCGACGGCTCCCGCCCGCTCGGCTTCCCCGAGGGCGGCTTCCCGGCCCCGCAGGGCGGCTACTACTGCGGTGTCGGCGCCGACGAGATCTTCGGCCGGAACGTCGTCGAGGCCCACCTCGACAACTGTCTGAAGGCGGGCCTCGGCATCTGCGGCATCAACGCCGAGGTCATGCCCGGCCAGTGGGAGTTCCAGGTCGGCCCGCTGTCCCCGCTGGAGGTCTCCGACCAGCTGTGGGTGGCCCGCTGGCTGCTGTACCGCACCGCCGAGGACTTCGGTGTCTCCGCGACCCTGGACCCCAAGCCGGTCAAGGGCGACTGGAACGGCGCGGGCGCGCACACCAATTTCTCCACCAAGGCCATGCGCGAGGGCTACGACGCCATCATCACCGCCTGCGAGTCGCTCGGCGAGGGCTCGAAGCCGCTGGACCACGTGAAGAACTACGGCGCCGGCATCGACGAGCGCCTGACCGGTCTGCACGAGACGGCCCCGTGGGACAAGTTCTCCTACGGCGTCTCCGACCGGGGTGCCTCGGTGCGCATCCCGTGGCAGGTCGAGAAGGACGGCAAGGGCTACATCGAGGACCGCCGCCCGAACGCGAACGTCGACCCGTACGTGGTGACCCGCCTGCTGGTGGACACCTGCTGCACCGCGCTGGAGAAGGCCGGCCAGGTCTGATCCGTCCCGCGTCCTCGGGGGCGTCCGCCGTCACGGCGGGCGCCCCCGTCGCGTATCCGCGCGCCGCTCCGGAGGGCGGCCGACGGCCGCCGCCGTGGTGGCCGGCCCCACCGTGCCGTCCGGAATGTGAGACGGCGTTCCGGACCGCCCCACCCCGCTCCAGGCCCGTGACCAGGGCGGAAAGCCCGGGTCATGAGGGGCTGTCACGTCGCTGTCACACCGAGGAAGCGTCCAAGCAGTGAGAGGAGGCTCCTGCCCGCCGCACGGCTCTGCTTCAATGGGAGCATGGCCAGCATCCAGCAGATCACCGCGACGGGTCGCTACGACCTCCAGCCGTTCTGGCCTTCCCGTCAGCACCACGACTTCGACCGTGTGTGTCGCCCCGCGATGAACGCGCGGGCCCTCTAAAGCCGTACCCCGGCCTTCGGCCAGCGCGAAACGACGTACGTCCGCCGGCGACACCCGACCACGAACCGGGTCCGCCGCTCCTCCCGACGAACTCCTCGCGCGAAAGAGCTGACCTCTCATGGCGACCACCCGTTCCCTGTCCACCGCCACCCTGCCCACCCCCGCCCCGAACGGCACCCGGCACCGGCTGCGCGCCGTAGACCGGGACGAGGCGGTGCACGTGGCGGACTTCCTGCCGCCGGGCGCCACCTGGCTGCCCGCGCCGCAGCACACCCTGCCCACCCTGCCGGGCCAGCCGCCGATGGTCGGCTACCTGGTGCTGGTCCCCGCCGACCAGCGGCCCCCGTTCCTGCCGGTCGCCGTCCCCGACCAGCCGGAGCGGGAGACCGCGCGCACCGGGGCGGAGGCCGGCACCGAGCCGCTGGTGCGGATCGACCCCGTGCGGCGCACCGCCAGCGTCGACGGCCGCGAACTCGACCTGACCTACCTGGAGTTCGAGCTGCTGGCCCATCTGGTGGCGCACCCGCACCGGGTGCACACCCGCGACCAGCTGGTCACCACGGTGTGGGGCTACGGCCACGTCGGCGACGGCCGCACCGTGGACGTGCACATCGCCCGGCTGCGCCGCAAGCTGGGCGACCGGCACCGCAAGTCGATCCAGACCGTGCGCCGGGTCGGCTACAAGTACAGCCCGCCGGCCGCCCGCTGACCGTTCTGCCCTCGGCAGAGTCCCGCGTGCCCACGGCCCCGGACCGGGCAGGATCACCGGCATGAGACTTCTCGTGCTGGGCGGTACGGAGTTCGTGGGGCGCGCCGTCGTCCAGGCCGCGCTCGGGCGGGGCTGGGAGGTGACCGTCTTCCACCGGGGACGGCACCAACCACCGCCCGGCGTACGGTCGTTGCACGGCGACCGCACCGCTCCCGACGGCCTCGCCGCGCTCACCACCGGCACCGCGGACGGTGACTGGGACGCCGTCGTGGACACCTGGTCGGCCGCCCCGCGCGCCGTGCACGAGGCGGCCCGGCTGCTGCGCGGCCGCGCCGGGCGGTACGCGTACGTCTCCAGCCGGTCGGTGTACGCCTGGCCCTGGCCGCCCGGCGCCGCGGAGGACGCCCCGCTGGTCGCCGGCGCCGCCGACGCCGGCGCCACGGACTACGCGGCCGACAAGCGCGGCGGTGAACTGGCCGCCGTCGACGCCTTCGGCGCGGGGGACGCGCTGCTGGTGCGGGCCGGGCTGATCCTCGGCCCGCACGAGAACGTGGGCCGGCTGCCCTGGTGGCTGACCCGGATCGCGCGCGGCGGCCCGGTCCTGGCCCCCGGCCCGCGCGAACTGCCCCTGCAGTACATCGACGCCCGCGACCTCGCCGACTGGCTGCTCGGCGCGCTGGAACGCGGCCTGGGCGGGCCGTACAACCTGGTGAGCCCGCCCGGCCACACCACCATGGGCGAGCTGCTCGACGCCTGTGTGCGGGCGACCGGCGCGGACGCGGAGCTGCGCTGGACCGACCCGGAGACGATCCTGGCCGCCGGGATCGAGCCGTGGACCGAGCTGCCGGTGTGGATGCCGCCGGGCGGCGAGACGCACGGCGCCGTGCACGGCGCGGACGTGTCGCGGGCGGTGGCGACCGGGCTGGTGTGCCGGCCGGTGGCGGAGACGGTCGCGGACACCTGGCGCCGGCTGAGCGCCCTCGGCGGGAGAGGGCCGCTGCGGCCGGACCGCCACCCTCCGGGCCTGGACCCCGAGGTGGAGGCGAAGGTGCTGGGGCTTGCCCGAGGTGTACCTGGCACCACCCCCTGACGTGGGGTTCCGCCCCGTGACCGGGCCCGGCGGGTCGGCCAGACTGGCGCCATGAACACCGACGTCCCGCGGGAAGACTTCCGCACCCGCACCCGGCAGGCGGTGCTGGCCGCCGTACAGGGCCTGGTCCTGGCCCTGGCGATGCCGCCGGTGACGGTGCTGTGCTTCGCCTTCACCGTCATGTCCCTCGAACTCCTCCCGCTCGGTCTCGGCCTGTTCCTGGTGCCCCCGGTGCTCGGCGCGGTGCGCGGGTACGCGAAGACGCGGCGCCGTCTCGCCGCCGAGTGGGGCGGGGTGGTGATCCCGGTGGTCTACCGGCCCGTTCCGCCGGGGGCGGGCCCGTGGACGCGCACGGTCACCCTGCTGCGGGACCCGCAGACCTGGCGGGACGTGCTGTGGCTGCTGACCGACATGACGGCGGGCACGGCCACCGCGCTGCTCCCGGCCGTGCTGCTGTTCTTCCCGGTGCAGGGGCTGCTGGTGGCGGCCGGGCTGTGGCGGGCGTACGTACAGGGGCCGGACGACACCTACTGGTACGCGTTCGTGCCGGTCACCGGGCAGGCGACCGCCCTGCTCGCCGGCGCCCTCGCCGCCGTGCTGCTGGTGGTCGCCCACCGCTTCACCCCCCGGCTGCTCACCGCGCACTTCCTGCTCACCCGGGCCGTTCTCGGCGGCGGCCGGGGCGACCTCACCGAGCGGGTGCGGGTGCTGACCGAGACCCGGCGGGACGCGGTGGACACCTCGGCCGCCGAGCTGCGCCGGATCGAACGGGACCTGCACGACGGCGCGCAGGCCCGGCTGGTCGCCATGGGCATGGACCTCGGGACCATCGAGATGCTGGTCGAACGGGACCCGGCCGCGGCGAAGCAGCTGATCGCGCAGGCCCGCCGGAACTCCGCCGAGGCCCTGGAGGAGCTGCGCGACCTGGTGCGCGGCATCCATCCGCCGGTCCTCGCCGAACGCGGACTGGGCGACGCGGTACGGGCGTTGGCGCTGCGGCTGCCGCTGCCGGCGGAGGTGGACGTGGAGCTGTCCGGCCGCGCGGAGGCGCCGGTGGAGTCGGCCGCCTACTTCGCGGTCAACGAGGTGCTGACCAACGCCGTCAAGCACTCCGGCGCCGACCGGGTCTGGATCGACGTGCACCACACCGACGGCCGGCTGCGGCTCACGGTCACCGACAACGGCCGGGGCGGCGCGGTGGCGGGGGCCGGCTCGGGGCTCGCGGGGGTGGAGCGCCGGCTCGGTACATTCGACGGCGTCCTGGCCGTCAGCAGCCCCGCCGGCGGTCCCACCATGGTGACCATGGAGATCCCGTGCGTGTTGTCCTAGCCGAAGACCTCTTCCTGCTGCGCGACGGGCTGGTGCGGATGCTGACGGCCTACGGCTTCGAGATCGCGGCGGCCGTCGAGTCCGGGCCCGAACTCGCCAAGGCACTGGAGGAGTCGACTTTGGACGTGGCCGTGGTGGACGTACGCCTGCCGCCCACCCACACCGACGAGGGCCTGCAGTGCGCGCTCGCCGCCCGCCGGGCCCGGCCCGGGCTGCCGGTGCTGGTGCTCTCCCAGCACGTGGAGCAGCTGTACGCGCGCGAGCTGCTCGCCGACGGCGACGGGGCGATCGGCTATCTGCTCAAGGACCGGGTGTTCGACGCGGAGCAGTTCGTGGACGCCGTACGGCGGGTGGCGGCGGGCGGTACGGCCATGGACCCTCAGGTGATCCAGCAGTTGCTGTCCCGGCGGTCGGCCGCTGACCGGCCGCTCGCCCGGCTGACCCCGCGGGAGCGGGAGGTGCTGGAGCTGATGGCCCAGGGCCGGTCCAACGCGGGCATCGCGGCCCAGCTCGTGGTGACGGAACGGGCGATCGCCAAGCACACCTCCAACATCTTCGCCAAGCTCGGCCTGGAGGTCTCGGACGACGACAACCGGCGCGTCCTGGCGGTGCTCGCCTATCTCGACCGGGACCGCTGACCGTCGGCTCCGCTGCTCCCCGAGGAGATTCGCGGGACCGGTGAACACCTTCGGGGCGGCGTCCGTATGGAAGGGCGCCGCTTCACTCCTGTCGGGCGCCTCCGTGCCGCCCCGCAAGGACGTCAGAGGAGTTCCATGGGACGCAACACACGAAAACGCCGTACGCCGCCGGCCATCAAGGCCATCGCCGCGGCGGCGGCCCTAGCGCTCGGCGGGGGCGGGCTGGTCTGGGCGAACGTCCACGCCTCGGCGCACGAGCCGGACCAGCGGGCCTGGGGAGGCGACCGGACCAAGGCCGCGACGGCCCAGGTGGCGACCGTGTCCTGCCCGGACGTCGGCCAGCGGCTGACGAACGTGCCGGAGCCGGCCCGGCAGGGCGTGGCGCGGGAACTGGCCGCTCTGGACCGGCAGATCACCGAGGCGTACGCCCGGCTCGCCTCGACCCGGGACGCGCAGGCGAAGGATCCCGGCTTCGTGCGGAACGCGATCGTCGGCCCCCTCGGCGAGAAGCGGGCGGCGACGATCGTCCGGATCAGGATCGGCGTCCAACGGGCCGGCGGATCCTTCGACAGCACCCTGGAACAGCTCGCCCCCTGCACCACGCGGAGCGCGAACCGGACCGACGCGGGCGGCGGACAGCGAAACGGGGGGCGGCAACAGGACGACGGCGGGCAGCGGGGAGGCATCGGCGGGCAGGCCGGCAACGGCCCCGTCGCGGCGGACTTCGTGGACATCACCAAGGTCGCGCCGAACGTCCAGGGCAAGCCCCGCCGGACCGGCAACGCCTCGACGGGCACCTTCACCACCCGCTGCGGGGTGAACGCCAACAAGAACCACAACACCGACAACGTGATCGTGGCGCCCGGTGTCGCCAACGGCGCGCACCACCTGCACGACTACGTCGGCAACCAGGACGTCGACGCCTTCTCCGACAACCGGACGCTCCTCCAGGCCGGCACCAGCTGCCGGAACCGCGACGACCTGTCGTCGTACTACTGGCCGGTGCTCCGCGTCCAGGACGGCACCCGGGACTTCGACCAGAACGCCGACGGCGGCGGCAAGGAGGGCAACGTCGGCCGGATCCTGACCCCGGCCCAGGCCGAGATCACGTACGTCGGCAGCCCGGCGGCCAAGGTCGTCGCGATGCCCCGGTTCCTGCGCATCATCACCGGTGACGCCAAGGCCACCACCAACGGCCCGGCCAACGCCAACGCGCACTGGAGCTGCACCGGCTTCGAGGACAAGGTGCAGCTCACCGAGCGGTACCCGATCTGTCCGCAGGGCAGCAAGGTGGTGCGCTCCTTCGCCTTCCAGAGCTGCTGGGACGGGCGGAACACCGACAGCGCCAACCACCGTACGCACGTGGCCTTCGCCGACCCGGCCAGTGGGGTCTGCCCGAACGGGTTCAAGGCGATTCCACAGCTGACGATGCGCCTCGTCTACGCCGTCCCCCCGCCGGTGATCCGGAACGGGCAGGTGCGGAACGCCTACGCGGTGGACGGCTTCCCCGAGCAGCTGCACAAGCCGGCCACCGACCACGACGACTTCATCGGCGTCACCCGGAACGGACTGGCCGACAGGATCGCCGACTGCCTCAACCGCGGTCGGAACTGCGCGTGACCCCCACCACGGCCAGCTGACCGAAGGCCGGTGACGTCCCCCTCGTCACCGGCCTTCGCCCTGCCCGCGACCGGCTCAGCCGCCGTGCGCGCGGTGGTCGGTACCCGCCTCCAGCTCGCCGCCCAGCGTGCCGCGCAGCGCCCGGACCACCCCGTCGTCGCCCACGGCCACCCACTTGCGGCCGACCAGATAGTGGCCGCCGTAGTCCTTGGCGTCATCGACCCACTCGCGCTGCCCCCGGTCGGTGGCGAAGGTGGCGAGGACGAACCGCCCGCGTGCCGTACGGCAGACGGCCTGACGGAGCTCGTCGGCGTCGGTCTGCACGTCCGGTACGCACTTCACCTCGGCGGCCAGTTCCTCCAGGCTGCCGGCCGCGGCGGGCGGCACCAGGCCGGTGTCCCCACCCGAGCCACAGCCCGCCAGCGCCAGCAGTACGGCCACGGCGGGCACGAGTCGCGTCACCCTCATCTGTCCCTCCGGTCCTGATATGCCGGGCAGGCCCCGGCCCCCACGGATACGGCTCCCGGGCCCGGCGCGCTCACTCCGGCGCCCCGCAACGCGCACGCGCGCGAGGGAGCGCACCGACATCCCGCCTCGCCCAAGGCGTCTCCGGGCAAGGCGGCCCGCCGCACCACGTGGGGCGTCCCGACCGACATCGGCCATGTCGAGAAGTGGCAGCCGACCTTGGACATGACCGACGAGACCAGGTCATGGGGCATCGATGTCCCGCTCGTCGTCGCCGACCGCGGCTACGGCGACGCGGCAGCCCTTCGGCTGGTTCGGAAGAACGCGGCTTGAACTATGTGGTCGGCATCTCCGCCACGACCACCGCGCACCCGGAAACGGCACGGCCGCATACTCCGCCCTAGGTCGGTCGCGGTCCCGAGGCCCCGGCCGGTCTGTCCCGGGCCGGCCCAGACGGCGAAGAAGCTGGTCATCGCGGTTAGCAAGCAAGCTGCCCGGCCGGTGCGGTGATCTGAAGCGCATGTACTCGCGACTCGTGGCCCTGCGGATCCGTCCCGCCGGATACGAGAACCGCGAAGCCGACGGCCCCGACCTCCCGGTGCACCGGCTGGTGGCCGAATGGTCCGCCAACCAACCCGAACCCGTCGAGTTCTGGCTCTCCTTCCGCACCCTCCGGCATATCACACGGTCCGCAAAAGGGTCGGCGCCGGCTTGAATCCCTACCAAGTCGCCCGCGAACTTCAGCCACTCTTCACGGTCTGGACCGGAGCCTGCCCCGCCTGCCACCGCGACATGCCAGAGCCGATATCAACCTGGCCAAAAATGGCATGCGTAGATCATGAACATGGCTAGACTCTCCGGCGACCACTCTTGGCCCAGCAATGGGCTTTGCCAGAAGGGAACCTCACATGGCTTCCAGCCGCATTTTAACCATCGTCGCCGTATCCACGGCGCTGGTTTTCGGGGGTACTGCGACTGCCTTCGCCGGAACCGGGGGTACCACAAGCACCAAGCTGTCCAACGGCACGTTGAAGTTCGAGGCACGCAACGGCTCCGTCATCGACGGTAACTCCAGCGTCTTCTACAGCGCTACTCAGTACGACAAGAGCGGCGGCAGCAAGGTCTACGCCACTCTTAAAATGGAAACGAGCAACGCTCAATTCAGCGACAAGGAGAAGGCGGTGTCCGCAGGACAGTCGATCTCGCACTCCTTCGGCGCCAAGTCCATAGCCAAGTACGCTCCGGACTGCTGGGCAGTGGGTCTGATGGACGCAAGCACGGGCAAGTACTACACGCCACATGTCAGCTTCTGCTGATCCTCCCGGTGATCATATGAGGAAGGAGTCCGGCGCGACGGACTCCTTCCTCGTCTCCTCTCGCTGCTTATCGTGAAAGGGTCGCTGCTCACTTGATCGACGCGTCTATACAGGCCGTTCCCGGACTGTTCATCTCCTTCGTAGTGATCGCTGCGATCCTGGCGATCCCGACGGGGCTGATCGCACGCGTGCGGGAGAAGCCGGTCACGGTGCGTGTACTTCTTTCCGTCTGCGTTGCCGGTGTTTTGGCTGTGACACTGCTCCCCACCGGCGGAGGACCCGTCGGCGGAGGAGCAGTGTGTGACCTGAGTTCGCCGTTCCCTCAGATGTTCACCTCCTCAAGTGCGCTGCTGAACATCGCTCTGTTCATCCCGGCCCCCTTCTTCGCCGGTCTGATCTTTCGTCGTCACCTGACCGCCGTTGCCGTAGCGGCAGTTGGAAGCGGCCTTGTCGAACTCATCCAGGCGGAGGGCGCAATGGGGCGCTCGTGCAGTGCGACAGATCTCGCAGCCAACACCATCGGGGCTCTACTTGGAGCGGCGGCAGCGACCGTATGGTTGTGGCGTACCGGACGATGCATATGGAGAGGCAAGCGCGATGCGCTCTGGGGAATAGCTCTCGCCGTTACGGGATCTACCGCATTGATCGGCGTATTCCATTCGTCCATCACTCCTTATATCCCGCTGACAGAGCGCCCGGGGTTTGAAGCCGACCAGCGGGCTATTGAGGGTGCAGACACCTGGATCACCGACGCCGCTACATATGTCTTCGGTAAGGGCACTCGGGTCGAGCAGACCGAAGTATCGAAGCGCAGTGGGCTGGTGTCAGCAAAAACCAATCGGGGTGAGATCTCCGGATGGTGGCCCGCGAAGAAATTGGAAGAAGCCGCTTTCGCGGACAACAAGGCCGAGGCCGGCTCTCTGAACCAGCATCAGGCCCAACAGGTCTCAACTCGCTTCGTCCAGCGTTGGTTCCCTGCCGAGGTCCATGGGGCGAGGCTAACCGTCCACGTCAGCGGGTCCGGCAACACTGCGGTCTACGCGTTCATATACCGTCGGTACAGCAAGGGCGTGATGATGCCCATGCGGCTGAACGTCATGGTGACCTCGGGCGGTCGCATCCTCAATTTCACCGCCCGCGCCGTGAAGGATCCCCAGCTACCCGAGAGCACCGTTTCAAAGGATGAGGCCTCGAAGCTTGCACAGGCATACACGGGTCACACCGTGCAAGGCGCGGTACTTATTGCTCAGAAGGTCAAGGATCATGGGTGGCGGCCGGTGTGGATGGTGGGCGTCGAGAGCGGTGACGTGTTCATTGATGCCGTTACCGGTCATCGGATCCCCCAGGGCAACGTAGCCCCCTACTGACGACCAGGTGCTTCGAGAGATGGGGATCGACCTCTGGGAAGGGCTGCCGCGTCGCCGTAGCCGCGCCCGGTTCTCAGGCGCATGGCGGCGCGAGGCGGGCGGGTGTCCGGCGACAGGGTCCGGCGGTGACCGTCCACCGGCTCGCTCGTTCTTCCGGGCGTGCAGTCACAGGATCTCTCCCAGCGCCACGCACCCTCCGCCGGCCCCGGCCCGGCCGACGTCGAGCAGGCCGAGGCCGTGCTCGCCGAGCACTACCCCCGGCTGGTCCGGCTCGCCTATCTCGTGCTGCCACCGGGTCTCGGCCGGGGCCGCCGCGTGCTGACCGCACACGCCCTCGCCCAGCGCGCGCTGCCCCGGGGCCGCAAGCAGCCGGCCCCGATCCCGGCCCAGGGCGGCGGCCGGGCGGACGACCCCGGGTACGCCTATCTGCGCGAGCGGGTGCTGCACATGGCCCTGGCGGCGGCCCGCCCCCGCAGGGGCCTGCCCCGCCTCGCCCAGCTGCCGCCGGCGCTGCCGCAGGTGTGGGGGCTGAGGCTGTTCCCGCGTTCCGGCGGCGCCGACGCGCTCGCCCTGGAGCAGCGGCTGTCGGCCCTGTCCGGTCCGGCCCGCGCCGCCTATGCGCTGCGCGGCCTGGAGCAGCTGCCCGACGCGGACGTGCGGGAACTGCTGAAGGCGGCCGGGGTGTCCGACCCGGGGGGCGCGCTGACCTCGGCGAACAGTGTGCCCGCGCATCCGGGGCTGCTGTCGTCCCCCGAGTTCGACCCGTGCACGCTCCAGGCGCGGCCCACCGATCTGATGCGCCGCCGCCAGCACACCAAGGCCGCCTTCGCCGCCGCCGCCGCGCTCGCGGTCTGCGCCGCGCTGGTCGCCCTGCCGGGCGACGGCTGGGGCCCGGACGGCGCCGCCGCGCCCGTGTACGCCGGGAACCCCGCCGCCGAGGCCGCCCTGGACCCGGGGAGGCTGACCCGGGCCGCCCCCGGCGCCTGGCGGACCGCGGACCGCGCCGGCTTCTCGGTGTGGCCCGCGCGCGGCCCGCTCACCGGTGACCGGGCCCTGCTGCGCCGCGCCCTGGCCGTGTGGGCCCGCCCCGGTGGGAGCGTCCGGGTCTCGGCGACCCCCGGCACCCAGACCGGCGGCCCGGCCGGCCCGCCCCAGCTGCTGTACGCGGGCGAGGTCGACGCCGCCCGGGTGGTGCTCCTCTACGACGGCCTGCGCATCGCCCGCTACGCCGAGCCGAAGGACGGCACGCAGGGCGCAGCGCTGGACTTCGCCCGGGTCGACGGTGCGACGGGCGCCGGGGCGAGCGCGCTGGTGCTGGGCCGCTCCGACGCCAACGTGCGCTTCCTGACCGCTCCTTGGGTGACGAAGGCGGCCCAGCGGGATCTGACGAAGCCGGACTCGGCGGCCGTACCGCTCCCCCTCGCCGACGGCGTGACCGGGCCGCTGGCCAGCCCCGCCGTCCAGTCCGGCGGCTGCGCCTCGTGGACCGTGCTCCAGCTGACCGACGCCTCCGGCACGTATCTGGGCACCGACCTCGGCGAGCTGGTCCCGGCCCGGCTGACGGTCGGCCGGCCCGGCGCGGCCGAGGACGCCTCGGGCGCGCGGGGGCTGCGCACCTGGGCGCCGTTCGCCTGCTCGCTGTCGGCCGGGCGCGCGGCGGGCGTCCGCAGTGTCAACGCCTGGACGTTCGCCGAGCAGCCGCTGCCCGACGGCACCGGTTCCGCCACCTGGGTGTGCACCCGGGCGGAGACCTGGCGCGGGGACGGCACGGCCGCGCTGGCCCAGTTCCGGGCGCCGGGCAGGGCGGCCGGGGCGGTCGTCGCCAAGGGCGCGGACGTCCCGGCCTGCGGGCCGCGTGACCCGCGGGTGCTGGCCGGGGTGCTGTGGAAGTCGGCGGCCGGGAACTGGTACCTGCTGGCGGCGGGCAGCAAGGACACGGCGTCGATCGAGGCCACGGGCGGGGTGACCGCGTCCGGGCCGGGGCCGCTGCTGGTGGCGCGGGCCGAGCGGGGAGCGCGGGCCGAGCTGAGGGGCGTGTCGGCGGACGGACGGGAGATCGGCCGCCTGCGCTAGCGGCACCGGCATCGGACAAGGTGGGGCGCGGGGGGTTCTCAGCCGCGCTACCCGTCAGTACATTGACGCCATGTCTAATACGCAGGCCCGGGTGCCGCTCAAGGCACGCCAGGTGTCGTTCTCCTGGGACCACACACCGCTGCACTGGGTGCCGGGGGATCCCTTCACCACCCACACCATCAATGTGCTGCACCTGCTGCTGCCCGCCGGGGAGCGCTGGTTCGTGCGGGTGTACCAGCAGGCGCTGCCGCTGATCCGGGACGACCGGCTCCGCGAGGATGTCATCGGCTTCATCGGTCAGGAGGCCGTGCACTCCCAGGCGCACGACGAGGTACTGCCCCGCCTGCGGGAGCTGGGGCTCGACCCGACGCCGTACACCGCGCAGGTCGACTGGTTCTTCGAGAAGCTGCTCGGCGACCGGACCCTGCCGCCGGGCAGGCCGCGCCGGTGGTGGCTGCTGGAGCGGATCGCGCTGATCGCGGCCATCGAGCACTACACGGCGTTCCTCGGGAACTGGGTGCTGAACGCCGGGGAGCTGGACCGGCGCGGCGCCGACCCGGTCATGCTGGACCTGCTGCGCTGGCACGGCGCGGAGGAGGTCGAGCACCGCTCGGTCGCCTTCGAGCTGTTCGAGCACCTCGACGGAAGCTACCGGCGGCGGGTGCGGACCTGGGCCACCGCCTTCACGGCACTGGTGTTCCTGTGGCAGCGCGGGGCGCGGTTCTTCATGGCGAACGATCCGACCCTGACCGACGGCAAGGCCACGTTCAGGGACTTCCACGACCGGGGCAGGCGGGGCCTGCTGCCCGGGACCGGGGACATGCTGCGGTCCATACCCCGCTATCTGAGCCGCGCCTACCACCCCTCGCAGGAGGGCGACACCGAGCAGGCGCTCGCCTATCTGGCCGCCTCCCCCGCGGCCACGGCGGCGGAACGGAGGGCGGCGTGACACCGATGCCGCGCACCGCCGCGCTGGTCGCGGGCGCCACGGCCGCCGCCCTGCTCACCCGGCGGGCCCTGCGCCGCCGCGTGCGCAGCTCGCCGCTGTGGCCGCTGCCCGCCCTGGACCCGCCGGTCTCCGGCCAGGGCCGCACCCGGCCGCAGCGGCTGCTGCTCACCGCGCACGAGACCATCGCCGACGGGGTCGTACGGCTGCGCCTGGAGGGCAGCGGTCTGCCGCGCTGGGAGCCGGGGGCGCATGTCGACCTGGTACTGCCCTCGGGACTCGTCCGGCAGTACTCCCTGTGCGGGGACCCCGGGGACACCTCCGGCTACACCCTCGCCACCCGGCTGGTGGCGGACGGCCGGGGCGGCTCCCGCGAGGTGCACGAGCAGCTCACCGAGGGCATGGAGCTGGAGGTGCGCGGACCGAGGAATCGTTTCCCCCTGGTCGCCGCGCCCGCCTACGTCTTCGTCGCCGGCGGCATCGGCATCACCCCGCTCCTGCCGATGCTGCGGGCCCTGCCGGACGGCACCGAGTGGCGGCTGCTGTACGGCGGGCGGACCCGGGCGTCGATGCCGTTCCTGGAGGAGGTGACCGAGCTCGCGGGCGACCGGCTGACGGTCGTCGCCGAGGACGAGGACGGGCGGCCGGACCTGGCCGGGCTGTTCGCGGGGACCGCCGCGGGCACGGCGGTCTACTGCTGCGGCCCCGAGGGCCTGATGGCGGCCGTCGAGCGGGCCTTGCCCGAGGGAGCCACCCTGCACCTGGAGCGGTTCGCGCCGCGTACGGCGGCCGGCGCGGACACCGGGTTCGAGGTGGAACTGCGCCGCAGCGGGCGCACGGTGCACGTCCCGGCCGGCTCCAGCGTGCTGGCCGCCGTACGCCGGGTGCTGCCCGATGCCGCGTACTCCTGTGAGCAGGGCTTCTGCGGCACCTGTCAGCAGCGGGTGCTGGAGGGCGAGGTCGAACACCGGGACGAGCTGCTGACGGACGCCGAACGGCACGACTCGATGCTGATCTGCGTGTCCCGGGCCCGGAGCGACCGGCTGGTGCTCGACATGTGATCACCGGCGGCCGAATCCGCTCGGTAAGGTGTTCGTATGAGGACCGGGGTGCGCCGCAGAATGGGCGTCGAGGAGCGTCGCCAGCAGCTGATCGGCGTCGCCCTGGAGCTGTTCAGCCAACGCTCGCCCGACGAGGTCTCGATCGACGAGATAGCCGCGGCGGCGGGCATCTCCCGCCCGCTGGTGTACCACTACTTCCCGGGCAAACTCAGCCTGTACGAGGCCGCGTTGAAGCGGGCGGCGGAGGATCTGGCGAGCCGCTTCGACGAGCCGCGCGAGGGCCCGCTCGGCGTCCGGCTGCTGCGGGTGATGGGCCGCTACTTCGACTTCGTGGACGAGCACGGCCCCGGTTTCTCGGCACTGCTGCGCGGCGGCCCGGCGGTCGGCTCCTCGGCGACCAACGCGCTCATCGACTCCGTACGGCAGGCCGCCTACGACCAGATCCTGTCGCACCTGGGTGTGCGAGAGGCGTCGCCGCGGCTGGAGCTGGTGGTCCGCTCCTGGATCTCGCTCGCCGAGTCCACGGCGCTGATCTGGCTGGAGGGCCGGCGGGTGCCGCGCGCCGAGCTGGAGGTCCAGCTCGTGCACGACTTCGCCGCGCTGGCCGCCGTCGGCGCCGCCCACGACGAGGACATGGCCGGGCTGCTGCGCACGATGGTGAAGGACGAGCCGGCCGACGGCCCCTTCGCGGTGCTGGTCGGCCGGCTCATCACGCTCGTCTCCTGAGCGGGCGCCCTACCCTGCCGAGGTCCGGTACGACGGGTCGAGATCGCGGACCTCCGCGGAGGCGTGCAGGGTGAACGCCCCGCCCGTCACATGCTTGCGCAGCAGCTCCACGGCCGTCTCCGTCAGCCGTGCCTTCGTCTCCTCGGAGCGCCCGGCGAGCAGCCCGAAGGTCACGTGCGCGACGGCGTGCCCGCGCGCCCCGGGGTCGTCGTACCCGAACGCCGTGAACGCGCTCGGCCGGAACTGCGTCTTGCACGCCTCCGGCCTCGCCGCCGCGATCTCCACGGTGGCCTCGTGCAGCGCCCGCGCGAAGCCCTCGCGGTCGAAGGCGTCCTCCATGAGGTCGGAGTAGTCGATGGTGATCTGCGGCATGCGCACTCCTGTTCTACGGCAACGGCCTCACCCTAGTTCCCCGCCCGGGTGAACACCGCGACGGTCCGTGCCGGGACGGTGAACGTGCCCGAACCGGCCGCGTACGACGCCGACTTCACGGTCCGGTCGGAGCCGGTGGCCTGGACCGGGTGGAGGGTGTACGGGGTGCCGGCGAGGGTGCCGACGCGCTGCTCCCGCCGTTCGGGGGTGGCGTTGAAGACCACGACCAGGTCGCCGAGCTTCATGGTGATCACGCCCGGGGTCTCGTCCTTGCCGGACAGCGGGAAGGAGAGCCGGTCCTGGACCTCGGTGGCGGTGGGAAGGGAGAAGGCCTTCTCGGTGGTCCGGATCCTCAGCAGGTCCCGGTAGGCGGCCGAGGCACCGGTGATCTCCGGGCAGCCGACCCTGACCGCGGTGAGCAGCGGCCTGGCGTACTCCCACTTGGACCGGTTGTCGGCGGCCGGGGGCAGGCCGCGGCCGAAGCCGTTGCCGTCGGCGCAGTTCCAGTGGATGGCGTTGAACCAGTCCCCGCTGTCGAAGGAGTTGCGGTCCAGCGACTTCGAGCGCAGCAGGTCGCTGCCCGCCTGGGACAGCGCCGGGCCCTGGGAGAGGGCGGCCGTGGCCATGGCCAGGACCTGCATCCGGGCCCGGTCGGAGGCGGACGTGCCCTGGGGCAGTTTGTAGGCCAGCGCGTCGAACAGCGACTCGTTGTCGTGGGCGTCCACGTAGGCGAGGGCGTCACCGGGGGCGTCGGCGTACCCGGCGGGAGAGCCGTTGTAGTCGACCTCGGCGCCGGTGACCGGCCTGCCCCGGGTGTCGGTGAAGTGGTATGCCGCGAGGTTTCCGCTGAGCCCCACCTTGATCAGGTCCTGGTAGTGCAGCAGCCGGGCCCTCTGCTCCTCCGTCGTGCCGTTGGCGGTGGAGGCGTTGGGGTCGGTGTACAGCCCCGAAGCGAAGCCCTGCACACCGGGGTTGGCGTCGAAGGGGCCGCCGCCGCGCACCGCGTCGCGGGCCCGGTCGGAGAAGGTGGCGATACCGGTGCCGGCCATGTTCTTCTGGGTGGCCTGGACGAACCGGGCGTCGTCGGCGACCTCCCCGAAGTTCCATCCCTCCCCGTACAGGATGATCTTCTTGCCGTCCACGCCGTCCTTCGCCGGGGTCAGCGCGTCCAGCGCCTCGCGGACGGCCAGGATGTTGGCCTTGGGATGGTGGCCCATGAGGTCGAAGCGGAACCCGTCGATCTTGTACTGCTTCGCCCAGGTGACGACCGAGTCCACCACCAGCTTGCCCATCATCGCGTTCTCCGGCGCGGTGTTGGCGCAGCAGGTGCTGTTCGCCACCGACCCGTCGGCCAGCAGCCGCTGGTAGTAGCCCGGCACGATCCGGTCCAGCACCGAGGTGCCGGCCTGCCCGCTCGCCGCCGTGTGGTTGTAGACCACGTCCATCACCACCCGCAGCCCGTCCTGGTTCAGCGCCTGCACCATCCGGCGGAACTCCACCGTCCGGGCCGTGCCGTCGGGATCGGTGGCGTACGAGCCCTCCGGGACCGTGTAGTGGTACGGGTCGTACCCCCAGTTGTAGGCGTCCTTCGCCGCCGCCTTGCCCACACACTCCTGCTGCCGCTCGGAGTCCGCCGGGTACGCGGACAGATCACAGTCCGGGGCCGCCTGGTCCGCCTCGCGCTCGGGGATCGTGGCGATGTCGAAGGCGGGCAGCAGGTGCACGTACGACGTCCCCGACTTCGCCAGCTTCCTCAGGTGCCGGGAACCGTCGCTGTCCTTGTCGGTGAACGCCAGGTAGGTGCCCGGGTGCCGGGAGGTGCGGTCCTCGACGGAGAAGTCGCGGATGTGCAGCTCCTGGATCCGCGCGTCCCGCAGCGGTACGGCCCTCGGCTTGCGCAGCGCCGGCCAGCCCGCCGGGGCCAGGGACCTGTCGTCCAGGTCCACGACCAGGCTGCGCTCGGAGTCCGCGGTGAGCGCCACCGAGTACGGGTCGGTGACCTTGTTGGTGACCACCTTGCCCGCACTGGGCGCCCACACCTTCACCACGTACCGGTACGGCTCGCCCTTCCAGGACGCCGGCCCGGTGACGGACCACACGCCGGTGCCGTCGTCCCGGCGCATGCCCTTGAGTGAGCCGCCGAGCTCCAGTGACACGCTCCGTGCCGTCGGAGCCCACACGGACAGCGTGGGCCGGCCGTGGTCGAACACCGGGCCGAGCCGCGCCTTGGTGGCGCCGGGGTAGAGGTCGTCCAGCACGCCGGCGGTCTGCACACCGGTCGCGGCCAGTACGGCGCCGTTCGCCGCCCGTTGCGCGACCACGAGCTGTCCCCTGACCGCTTCGCGCACCCGGTCCCGGTCGCGCGGGTCCACCGACCAGGCGGTGTAGTCCCTCAGGTGCGGGAACTTCGCCTTCTGCGCGTCGGTCAGCGTCGTCTTCGCCAGTCTGATCCAGCGCTCGTCGTCGCCGGCCAACGTCCCGTCCCGGACGGTCAGGGAGCCGTCGCGGGAGTACAGCAGCTGGGTGGAGGCCGCGCCCGGCACGCCGTTGAAGGCGACGGTGTCCCGGTCGATCCAGACCGCCTTGGAGGTGGTGGGGTCGAGCGCCGCGGCGGTGCCGGCCGGCTGCGGCAGCAGGTGCTTCTCCTGGCCGTTCACCAGCCACACCTCGTGGCCGTCGGCCTTGAGGTCCAGGCTCCGGTCGGCCGGGACGTCCTTCTCGTCGCCCTTGTGGACGAGGTAGCCGAGACTGGTGGCACCCTCGGTGAGGGGCACCTCGAAGACCGCGCCATAGGCATCGGTCTTCACCGGTTCCAGCGGCCGTGACCAGTCGGTGGGGTGCGCGGCGCCCGTCCAGACGTGCAGCCCCCAGCCGGCGTAGTCGCCGTCGGCGCGGTGGTAGTGCAGGACGGCCTTGGCCGGGTCCTGGGCGGGGTACTCCGGCCGCTCGGTGCGTACGTCGGCCTTGCCCTGCTCGATCCACACCTCGCCGGTGCGGGTGACGTCGATGGACCGGTCGGCGGAGACGTCCTTGTTCCCGTCCTTGTCCACGACCAGGAAGCCGACGTCCGAGGCGCCCGGCTTGAGCCTGACGTAGGCGAAGGCGCCGTAGGCGTCCCGGCCGACGAAGGGGTGGCCGGCCGGCCAGGTGGTGGCCTCGCCGTCGGCCAGGTCGCCCCAGGCGTACAGGTTCCAGTCGGCGTAGTCGCCGTCGGCGCGCCGGTAGTGGACGATCGCGTGGTCCCGGGCGGAGGCCCTGGGGACCTCGGGCGCGGGCGGGGTGCCGGTGGTGCTGCTCGCCGTGGCGCCAGCGGTGTGCCCGGCCGAGTCGATGACGACGGCCTTGTACCGCAGGGCGGTCCCGGCGGGCACGTCGGTGCCGAG
Source organism: Streptomyces nogalater (assembly GCF_039532885.1). Classification (NCBI taxonomy): domain Bacteria; kingdom Bacillati; phylum Actinomycetota; class Actinomycetes; order Kitasatosporales; family Streptomycetaceae; genus Streptomyces; species Streptomyces nogalater. The sequence goes on from NZ_BAAASM010000001.1 coordinate 398,175, forward strand.
GGTCTGGGTGACCTGGTAGGGGGCGTGGTCGGCGGAGCCGAGCGTCTGCCACTTCCCGTTGCCGACCTGGGCGGCGAAGACGACCCGGTTGAGCTGTCCGCCGTCGACGTCGGCCTTGAGGCCGACCGTTCCGGTGGCTCCGGCGGCGGGGGCGGTCAGGGTGATCACCGGCTCGGCGGTGGGCTCGGCGAGGGGGCCGGCCGCCTGGTAGACGACGGCGGACCCGGCGGGGACGGTGACGGTGAGCTTCCGGTCGCCGTCGGACCGCACCGGGCCGGTGGCGCCGTAGATGCCCCGGTACGTCATGTCCGCCGACCCGGTCGCGAAGGACGCCGTCTTCTCGGAGCCGGCGTTGTTGAAGGCGACGATGTACTCCCGGCCGGACGCGGCGTCGGTACGGGTGAAGGCGTAGACGCCGGGACCGTCGGCCGCGTACCGCTCGGTCTGCACACCGTCCGTCAGGGCCGGATGGGCCTTGCGGAGCCCCGCCAGGGCCGCGATCCGCCGGTACAGCGGGGCGTCGGTGTCGTAGGCGGCGCTCGCGTGGGTGCGGTCGGTGCCGATCTCGTCGTCGTCCAGATAGTCGGCGACCTTGGAGGCGAACATGGTCTGGCGGGCGTCCTTGTCGCCGCCGGAGCCGGTGAAGCCCTGCTCGTCGCCGTAGTAGACGACCGGGTTGCCCCGGCTGAGGAACATGAGCTCGTTGGCGAGCCGGTCCTTGGCCAGGATCTCGGCGTCGGTCGCCCCGGGGTTGTCCTGCCTCAGGAAGGTCCCGATACGGCCCATGTCGTGGTTGCCGAGGAAGGTGACCTGTTCGTAGGCGTTGGCCTTGTCGGTCGTGTACCTGTGGTCGGCGCCGAAGACGGCCGCCAGCTTCCGGGCGCTGCCGCCCTGGGAGGCGTAGGCGCGGGCCGCGTCCTGGAAGGGGAAGTCGAGGGTGGCGTCGAGGCGGCCCCGGGTGACGTAGGGGGCCGTGACGGAGGGGTCGGCGGAGTAGACCTCGCCGAACATGAAGAAGTCCTTCCGGCCGCGCTCGGCCGCGTAGCGGTCCAGCGCGGTGGCCCACTGGGTCCAGAACTCCATGTTGACGTGCTTGACGGTGTCGATCCGGAAGCCGTCGACGGCGAAGTCCCGCACCCAGCGCTGGTAGATCCGCTCCATGCCCCGGACGACCTCGGGGCGCTCGGTCCACAGGTCGTCCAGGCCGGAGAAGTCGCCGTAGGTGGTCGACTCGCCGCTGTACGTCGAGTCGCCCCGGTTGTGGTACATCGACGGGTCGTTGAGCCAGGCCGGGACCTTGCCGCGGCTCGTCACCTTCGGGGTGTACGGGAAGGAGCCGGTGCCGACCTTGGGGAACTCCCGGCCGCCGTCGGCGTGGTCGGCGTCGTCGAAGGGCCGGCCGTCCCTGGTGAGGTAGGGGAAGGCGCCCTTGGAGAGGTAGTCGGAGGACTTCTCGTCGTGGTCCACGACGTCGGCGGTGTGGTTGGTGATGACATCGAAGAAGACCTTCATGCCCTTGGCGTGCGCCTTGGAGATGAGGTTCTTCAGGTCCTGGTTGGTGCCGAAGTGCGGGTCGACCTGGGTGAAGTCGGTGATCCAGTACCCGTGGTACCCGGCCGAGGCGTTCTCGCCGGTGCCCTGCACGGGACGGTTCTTGAAGATCGGCGCCAGCCAGATGGCCGTGGTGCCGAGCCCCTTGATGTAGTCCAGCTTCCCGGTCAGGCCCTTGAGGTCGCCGCCCTGGTAGAAGCCCTTGTCGGTGGGGTCGTGGCCGGTGCTCAGCCGGGAACCGGTCAGGCCGCCGAGGTCGTTGGCCGGGTCGCCGTTGGCGAAGCGGTCCGGCAGGACGAAGTAGAACTGCTCGCGGGTGGCGTCGTGCCGGGCGGGTACGGCGGCGAGCTGCGCGTCCGAGGGCGGCGCGGGCGGCCCGGCCGCGTGCGCGGTCAGGGGTGGGAGCAGCGTGGCGGCGAGGGCGGCGGCGAGGGCGGCCGCTATGGGGAGGGTGCTGCGTGCCATGTGGGGTCCTTCGGCGGTGAAGGCGACAGGGACGGCCGGGGCGGGAGGAGCGCTTGCTGCAATCTTTCAGCGAGGTTGCGGGGACGCGGAGGGCGGAGGCCCGCCGCCCCGAAGGCAGCGGGCCCCGAAGAAGCCGGTGCGAGAACGTCCGGACGGGTGGTCAGTCCGCGGCGGTCCACCACACCGTGGTGTCGGCGGGGACCTTCGTCTCGCCGTCCGCCTCGGCGACCTCGCCGCTGGCGAGCAGGACCCGGCCGTAGGACGGGGTCGTCACGGTCTCGCCGGTGGTGTTGGCCACGCACACGAAGTCGCCCCGCCGGAAGGCCAGGACGCCCTCCGGCGCGCGCAGCCACTCCACGGACTCGCCCGCGCCCAGATCCGGCCGCTCCCGGCGGATCCGCAGCGCCGACCGGTACAGCTCCAGCGTGGAGCCGGGGTCCTCGGTCTGCGCCTCCACGCTCAGCTCGGCCCAGACCGGCGGCTGGGGCAGCCAGCTGCCGCCGTCGCCGAAGCCGTAGGAGGAGCCCGTACGGGACCACGGGATCGGCACCCGGCAGCCGTCCCGGAAGCCGTCCTGGCCCGCGCCCCGGAAGTACGCCGGGTCCTGGCGCACCTCGTCGGGCAGGTCCACCACGTCCGGGAGGCCCAGTTCCTCGCCCTGGTAGAGGTAGGCCGAGCCGGGCAGGGCGAGCATCAGCAGGGTGGCGGCGCGGGCGCGGCGCAGGCCCAGCTCGCGGTCGCCGGCCGTACGGATCTGGGTGCCGAGGCCGGGCGGGTTGGCGAAGCGGGTGGCGTGCCGGGTGACATCGTGGTTGGACAGCACCCAGGTGGCGGGGGCGCCGACGGGGCGCATCGCGTCCAGGGTGCGGTCGATGACCGTCCGCAGCTCCCGTGCGTCCCAGGCGGTCGCCAGGTACTGGAAGTTGAACGCCTGGTGGAGTTCGTCGGGGCGGACGTAGTTCGCGGTGCGCTCGACGGTGGGGGTCCACGCCTCGGCGACGAAGATGCGGTCGCCCGAGTACTCGTCGAGGATGCGGCGCCACTGGCGGTAGATGGCGTGCACACCGTCCTGGTCGAAGAACGGCATGACGTCGTTGCCCAGCAGCTTCAGCTGGTCGTGGGAGCCGAGGTCGGGCAGGCCCGCGGCCTTGACCAGGCCGTGGGCGACGTCGATGCGGAAGCCGTCCACGCCCATGTCCAGCCAGAAGCGCAGGATCGAGCGGAACTCGTCGCCGACGGCGGGGTGTTCCCAGTTGAAGTCGGGCTGCTCGGGGGCGAACAGGTGCAGGTACCACTCGCCGTCCGGCACCCGGGTCCAGGCCGGGCCGCCGAAGATGGACTCCCAGTCGTTGGGCGGGAGTTCGCCGTTCTTCCCCTTGCCGGGGCGGAAGTGGTACCGCTCGCGCAGCGGGGAGCCGGGGCCCTCGGCGAGGGCGCGCTTGAACCACTCGTGCCGGTCGGAGGAGTGGTTGGGGACGAGGTCCACGATGACGCGCAGGCCGTGCGCGTGGGCGTCGCGGATCAGCGCGTCGGCGTCCAGCAGGGAGCCGAACATCGGGTCGACGGCACGGTAGTCGGCGACGTCGTAGCCGGCGTCGGCCTGCGGGGAGGCGTAGAAGGGGCTGAGCCACACCGCGTCCACGCCGAGGTCGCGCAGATACGGCAGGCGGGAGCGTACGCCCTCCAGGTCGCCCATGCCGTCGCCGTTGCTGTCGGCGAAGCTGCGCGGATAGACCTGGTAGATGACCGCGTCCCGCCACCAGTCGTGGCGGTCGGCGACGGAGACGGCGGTGGAGTGGCGGGCCGGTGCGGCGGAGTGCTGCTGGCTCATGGCGTCCTTGATACGTAACTGGGTCATGGTGGGCGGTCGTCGGCCGGTGACGGCCGGCCGGGGTGTGAGGCGGGCCGCGGTGGCAGCGGGGTCGGATGGGCCACCGCAGCCCGCCTGGACCGGTGCGGGCGTCAGCCCTTGGTGCCGCCGGCGGTGAGGCCGGTGACCAGGTTCTTCTGCACGAGGTAGAAGAACACCGTCACCGGTATCGCGATCAGCACCGCGGTGGCGGCCATGTAGTTCCACTGGGCGTCGTGCTCGCTGACGAAGGTCTGCAGGCCGACGGCGAAGGTGTACTTGGAGTCGTCCAGCAGGAAGGTCGTCGCGAAGGCGACCTCGCCGACGGCGGTGATGAAGGTGTAGAACGCGGCGACGGCCAGGCCCGGGCGGGCCAGCGGCAGGATCAGCCGGAAGAAGGTGCCGAAGGGGGTGAGCCCGTCCACCCGCCCCGCCTCGTCGATCTCGAACGGGATGGTGTCGAAGTACCCCTTGAGCAGCCAGGCGCTGTACGGCACGGCGGTGGAGCAGTTGACGGCGATCAGCGCCCAGTAGGTGTCGATGAGGCCGAGTTCGCTGAAGATCTCGTACATCGGCACGATCAGGATGGCGATCGGGAAGGCCTGGGTGAGCAGCAGGACCCACATCAGCTGCTTGTAGCCGGGAAAGCGCATCCGGGAGACGGCGTAGCCGGTGGTGGCGGCGACCAGGACACCGATGACGGTGGTGCCGAGGGCCACGATCATCGTGGACGTGAACCAGTCGAAGAAGCCGGTGTGCCGGAGCACGAAGCCGTAGTTGGAGAAGGTCGCCTTGCCCGCGATCTGGCCCGGGTGGAGGTAGTCGTCCTTGTCCGGGCCGAGGGACAGGTAGCACAGCCAGGCCACCGGGGCGAGGGCGATCAGACTGGCCAGGGCGAGGCCGCCGTGCAGCAGGGCGGTGCCGAGCGGTCCGCGCTCGCCGCGCCGGCGCCTTAGGCGGACGGGTACGGCGGCGGGGGCGGGCGCGGTCTCGGTGGTGTCCAGGGTCGTGGTGCTCATGGCGGCGGCTCCTGCGGCGTCAGACGGCGAGCTGGTCATTGCGCTTCAGCCAGCGGAAGTAGAAGGAGGTGAAGACGGTGAGGATCGACAGCAGCAGCACGCCGTAGGCGGCGGACTGGGCGAAGTCGCGCGGCTGCTGGCCGAAGCCCAGCTGGTAGGCCCAGGTGACGAGGATCTGGGCGTCCGGGGCGGAGTTCCTGCCGAACAGCAGGAAGATGATGACGAACTGGTTGAAGGTCCAGATGACGCCGAGCAGGACCACGGTGGAGCTGACCGCGCGCAGCCCGGGCAGGGTGACGTGGCGGAAGCGCTGCCAGGCGCTCGCGCCGTCCATCTCGGCGGCCTCGTAGAGCGTGGGGTCGATGGACTGCAGCCCGCCGAGCAGCGAGAGCATCATGAACGGCACACCGCACCAGGTGTTGACCATGATCGCGGCGAACCGCTGCCAGAAGGTGTCCTCCAGCCACGCCGGCTGGGGCAGGTGGAGGGAGCCGAGGAGCTGGTTGAGCGCGCCGGAGTCGGCGAGCATGATCCGCCAGGAGAAGACGGTGACGAAGGTCGGCACGGCCCAGGGCAGGACGAGCAGCAGCCGGTAGACGGTACGGCCGCGCAGCCTCTGGTTCAGCATGAGTGCGAGGCCGAGCCCGAGGATGTAGTGCAGGGCGACACAGGCGGCCGTCCAGAAGACGGTCCACAGGAAGTGCGACCAGAACCGGTCGTAGGCCGTCGGGCCGAACAGGATGTCCTGGTAGTTGTCCAGGCCGATGAACTCGTAGGTGGCGTCGATGTGGTTGACGCCGATCGTCCGCGCCGAGTTGAGGCTGTTGGCGTCGGTGAGGGTGAGGTAGAAGCCGCGCGCCAGCGGGTAGCCGACGAGGATGCCGAGCACGACGACCACCGGGGCGATCATCGCGTAGGCGTACCAGTACTTCTGGAGGCCGTTCTTGACGCGCTGCCCCAGCCCGGGACGAGGCGCGCGGTCACCGCGGCGCTTGCCGGTGGCGCGGTCGATGGCGACTGTCATGGTTCGACACCTTCAAAGGATCAAGGGGATGGGCTGGGCAGGCCGGGCTCGAGAAGCGGTGGCCGCCGGACGGTTCCGGGCCGTGGCCGCCGGGCTCTCCCCCCGGGTACGGCGGGGGGACTCCGGCGGCCGGCCGGGCTCACCCGCCGAAGCCGTCCACCAGCTTGGAGATGGCCAGCTCGGCGTTGTCCAGGCCCTTGTCCAGCGACTCCTTGCCGCCGGCGACCTTGGCCAGCTCGGTGTCGAGCGGGACCCACAGGGAGCTGTACTCGGGCAGCTCCGGGCGGGGCCGGGCGGCGGCCAGGACACCCTGGTAGCCGGCGATGCCCGGGTCGGCCTTGACCTTCGCGGTGTAGGCGTCGGAGCGGGTGGGCAGGGTGGAGTTCTTCAGGGCGACGGTCTCCTGGGCCGCGGCGGAGGTCATGAAGTTCACGAACTTCAGCGCCGCTTCCTGGTGGGCCTTGTCCGAGCCGGCGTAGACCGACAGGTTGTGGCCGCCGGTCGGGGCGCCCGCCGTGCCGGTGGAGCCGGCCGGGACGGTGGCGATGCCGAGGTTCTTCCTGTCCTTGAAGGCGCTGCCCTTGTAGAAGTTCGTGATCTCCCAGGGGCCCTGGATGATCGCGGCGACCTTGCCGTTGACGAACGCGTCCTGGATGTGGGCGTAGGCGTCGGCGGTGGTGTCGGCCTTGTGCAGGCCCTTGCCGGAGAACAGGCTCTGCCAGGTGCCGTAGGCCTTCTTGGCGGCGGCCGAGTTCACGGTGATCTTCTTGGCGGCGACGTCGACGGTGTCGGTGCCCTCGCCGTACAGGAAGGGCTGGGCGTAGTAGGCCTGGGTGGAGCCCCAGTAGCCGTCGGCCCCGGTCTTGTCCTTGATCTTCGCGGCGGCGGCCTTCAGCTCGTCCCAGGTCTTGGGGGCCTCGGTGACGCCGGCCTTCTGGAACAGGGCCTTGTTGTAGACCAGCGCGAGGGTGTCGGTGACCAGCGGCACGCCGTAGGTCTTGCCCTCGTACTGGGCCTGCTTGATCAGGCTCGGCTGGAACTTCGCCTGGTCGGCGAGGGCCTCGGTGCCGTCCAGCGGCAGGAAGAAGCCCTTCTTGGCGAAGGCCGGGGTCCAGCCCACCTCGGAGCGCAGCACGTCCGGGGCGCCGGTGGCGCCGGCCGCGGTGTCGAACTTGTTCTGCGCCTGGTCGAAGGGCACGTTGACGTACTTGACCTTGATGTCCTTGTGCGCGGCCTCGAACTGCTCGACCAGGGCCCGGTACGCCGGCGCCTCGTTGGTGGCGTTGGAGGTGTCCCACCAGGTGAGGGTGACCGGGCCGTCCGACTTCCCGCCGTCGCCGTCGCTCCCGCCGCACGCCGTCGCCGTCAGGGCGAGGGACGCCACCAGCGCCAAGGCCGCTATGCCACGCCGCATGAGTTCTCCTTGAGGGTTAAGCCCGAGTGGTACAGGGGGCGGTCCCGTCCGCCCCTTGCGACTTGCCGACTGCGCCGTTGCCGCGGCCGGGCGACAGGGAACGTAACAGCGATGTAAGCGCCGCGAAAGACCTTGCAGAAAAAAAGTGCAAGAGAACCCGATGGTTACCCGGTCGTAACCGTTCGGCGGCCGATGGACACGTGTGCAAGACTCTGCAAGCTCTTGCCATCACGATTCGAGGGAGCCGCGATGAGGCAGCAACCCACGGCGGGCCGACCGGCCGCCCGCGTCCGGCGTCCGGCCGGTGTGCAAGGGCGGAGCCGACCGGTACAGTCCAGTGGCGTGACCACACGGCTTGCCGACATCGCTGCGCAGGCGGGGGTGAGCGAAGCGACCGTCAGCCGGGTCCTCAACGGAAAACCGGGCGTCGCCGCCACCACCCGTCAATCCGTGCTCGCCGCCCTGGACGTCCTGGGCTACGAGCGCCCGGTACGGCTGCGGCAGCGCAGCGAGGGCCTGGTGGGCCTGATCACGCCCGAGCTGGAGAACCCGATATTCCCGGCCCTGGCGCAGGTCATCGGCCAGGCGCTGACCCGCCAGGGCTACACCCCGGTGCTCGCCACGCAGACCCCCGGCGGGTCGACCGAGGACGAGCTGACCGAGATGCTGGTGGACCGCGGGGTCGCCGGGATCATCTATGTCTCCGGGCTGCACGCCGACACCACCGCCGACATGCAGCGCTACGAGCGGCTGCGGGCGCAGGGCGTGCCGTTCGTGCTGGTGGACGGGTTCTCGCCGCAGGTGCAGGCGCCGTTCATCTCCCCCGACGACCGGGCGGCGATGACGCTCGCGGTGACCCATCTGGTGTCGCTCGGGCACACCCGGATCGGGCTCGCCCTCGGGCCCAAGCGGTTCGTGCCGGTGCAGCGCAAGATCGAGGGTTTCGTCCGGGCCGTGCAGGACCAGCTGGGGCTCGCCGCGCAGACCGTGGAGAGCGAGCTGATCCAGCACTCGCTGTACACGCTGGAGGGCGGCCAGGCCGCCGCGGCGGCGCTGATCGAGCGGGGCTGCACCGCGGTGGTCTGCGCCAGCGACATGATGGCGCTGGGCGCGATACGCACGGCCCGGCAGCGGGGCCTCGAAGTGCCCCGGGACGTGTCGGTGGTCGGCTTCGACGACTCCCCGCTGATCGCCTTCACCGACCCGCCGCTGACCACGGTCCGCAAGCCGGTCCCGGCGATGGGGCAGGCGGCGGTGCGCACGCTGCTGGAGGAGATCGGCGGGACCCCGGCGCCGCACAGCGAGTTCGTGTTCATGCCGGAGCTGGTGGTGCGCGGCTCGACCGCCTCGGCTCCGCACGGCCCGCGCCCGGCCTAGGCCGCGGGGCCGCGCGGCCCCAGAAGGTGCGCCGCGGAGCCAACCTTGGGATGATCGGCCGGGTAAACAACCTTTTCTGGCAGACTCTGTGACCATGAGTGACTCGACCGTGACAGAGCCGGACGGTCGCGAGGAAGTGGCCGCTCCGCGGGCCGTCACGGGCGAGGGCAGGGCGGGTCCACCGGGCCGGCTCCGGCGCCCGCGCCGTCCCCGGCTGTGGTTCGAGATCCTTCTGATCGCGGTGAGTTACTGGACGTACTCGCTGGTGCGCAACGCCGTTCCGGAGCAGCGGGCCGCGGCGCTGCGCAACGCGGACTGGATCTGGCGGTTCGAGCACGCGATCGGCGTCGGCGTGGAGCAGGCGATCAACCACGCCGCCAATTCGGTGTCTTGGCTCATCATCGGGATGAACTACTACTACGCGACACTGCACTTCGTCATCACGCTCGGGGTGCTGGTGTGGCTGTACCGGTGGCATCCCGGGCGGTACGCGGCGACCCGGCTGGTGCTGTTCGCGACCACGGGTGTGGCCCTGCTCGGTTACTACCTGTTCCCGCTCGCACCGCCCCGGTTGATGCGCGGCGGGCACTTCGTGGACACCGTGATGGTGCACCACACGTGGGGTTCGATGGCCTCCGGCGACCTCAAGCACATGTCCAACCAGTACGCGGCGATGCCGTCGATGCACATCGGCTGGTCGCTGTGGTGCGGGCTGACGATCTGCGCGCTGGCGTCGGTGCCGTGGGCGCGGGTGCTGGGGCTGCTGTATCCAGCCCTCACCCTGGTGGTGATCGTCGCCACGGCCAACCACTTCTGGCTGGACGCGGTGGGCGGGGTCCTCTGCCTCGCCTTCGGCTTCACGGCGTCCCGCGTCTGGTACGGCAGCCTGCCGTACGCATTGCCCCGGCTGCTCCCCCGGCCCGCGGGGCGGGCGTGGGGGTCGGCACCGTCCGTGTAGCCCGCGCGGGACGAATCCGCTCGACCGACCGGTGCGGGCTCCGGCCTCCGGCCGGGGCGGGTTCGGCCGGCGTCAGTCCGCGTAGAACAGGTCCTCCACCACCGTGCGGGCCCGGCGGGTGGTGCGGCGGTAGGCGTCCAGCATGTCTCCGGCGTGGCCGGCGCCGTAGCCGAGGTAGCGGCCCACCGCGGCCAGCTCGCGCGGCTCGGTGGGGAAGGTGTCCCCGGCCCGGCCGCGCACCAGCATCACCGCGTTGCGCACCCGGGTCGCCAGCACCCACGCCTCGTCCAGGATCTCCGCGTCCTCGGCGGACAGCAGCCCGGCCGCGCGGGCGGCGGCCAGCGCCTCGCGGGTGCGCGTGGTGCGCAGTCCCGGCTCGTGGTGGGCGTGGCGGAGCTGGAGCAGCTGGACCGTCCACTCCACGTCGGACAGCCCGCCGGGGCCCAGCTTGGTGTGCAGCTTGGGGTCGGCGCCGCGCGGCAGCCGCTCGGACTCCATCCGGGCCTTCAGCCGGCGGATCTCGCGCACGGCGTCCTCGGTGAGACCCTTCGCCGGGTAGCGCAGCGGGTCGACCAGCTCGATGAAGCGCCGGCCCAGGTCGGCGTCGCCGGCCACCGGCTCGGCCCGCAGCAGCGCCTGCGACTCCCACACCGACGACCAGCGCCGGTAGTACGCCTCGTACGACTTCAGGGTGCGCACCAGCGGCCCCGACTTGCCCTCCGGGCGCAGGTCGGCGTCGATGAGCAGCGGCGGGTCGGCGCTGGGCAGCTGGAGCAGCCGGCGCATCTCGGCGACGACCCGGTTGGCGGCGGCCGACGCCTCCTGCTCGGCCACGCCCTCCCTCGGCTCGTGCACGAACAGCACGTCGGCGTCGGAGCCGTAGCCCAGCTCGTGCCCGCCGAAGCGGCCCATGCCGATGACCGCGAACCGGGTGGGCAGGGTGTCGCCCCAGCCCTCCCGGACGACCGCGCGCAGGGTGCCGGCCAGGGTGGCCTTGGTGAGGTCGGAGACGGCCGCGCCGACCCGGTCCACCAGGGCGCCCCGGTCGGCCTCGGCCGGGCTGGTCTCGGTGCCGTAGGAGCCGACGATGTCGGCGGCGGCGGTGCGGAACAGCTCGCGGCGGCGCACCCCGCGGGCCGCCGTGACGCCCTGCACGGCGTTCTCGGCGCGGCCCACGGCCGCCAGGATCTCCTGCTCCAGCGCGGCGCGCTGCCGGGGTGCGAGGCCGCCGCCGTCGCCGTCGCCGAGCAGGGCCACCGCCTCCGGGGCGCGCATCAGCAGATCGGGGGCGAGGCGGCCCGCCGACAGCACGCGGGCCAGGTTCTCCGCCGCCGCGCCCTCGTCGCGCAGCAGCCGCAGGTACCAGGGGGTCTTGCCGAGCGCGTCGGAGACCTTGCGGAAGTTCAGCAGGCCGGCGTCCGGGTCGGCGGAGTCGGCGAACCAGCCGAGCAGTACCGGCAGCAGGGTGCGCTGGATGGCCGCCTTGCGGGTCACGCCGGACGCCAGGGCCTCCAGGTGGCGCAGGGCGGCGGCCGGGTCGGCGTACCCGAGGGCGATGAGGCGTTCGCGGGCCGCCTCCGCGCTCAGCCTCGCCTCGCCCGGCGCGAGTTGGGCGACCGCGTCGAGCAGCGGGCGGTAGAACAGCTTCTCGTGCAGGCGGCGTACGACCGTGGTGTGCCGCTTCCACTCGCGGGTCAGCCCGGCCACCGGGTCGGTGCGCAGGCCCAGCGAGCGGCCGAGGCGGCGCAGGTCGGCCTCCGCCTCGGGGACGAGGTGGGTGCGGCGCAGGCGGTACAGCTGGATGCGGTGCTCCAGGGAGCGCAGGAAGCGGTACGCCTCGTCCAGCCGGGCGGCGTCCTCCCGGCCCACGTAGCCGCCGGCGGCGAGGGCCTGGAGGGCGTCCAGGGTGGTGCCGCTGCGCAGGGCGGGGTCGGTGCGGCCGTGCACCAGCTGGAGGAGCTGGACGGCGAACTCCACGTCGCGCAGGCCGCCCGGGCCGAGTTTGAGTTCCCGGTCGATCTCGGCCGCGGGGATGTTCTCCACCACGCGGCGGCGCATCTTCTGCACGTCCGGTACGAAGTTGTCCCGCTCGGCCGCCTTCCAGACGAGGGGGTGCAGCGCGTCGAGGTACGCCTGGCCGAGCGCCGGGTCGCCGGCCACCGGGCGGGCCTTGAGGAGGGCCTGGAACTCCCAGGTCTTGGCCCAGCGCTGGTAGTAGGCGACGTGGCTGCTGAGGGTGCGCACGAGGGGGCCGTTGCGGCCCTCGGGACGGAGGTTGGCGTCCACCGGCCAGATGGAGCCCTCCACGGTCGTCTCGGAGCAGATCCGCATCAGGTGGGAGGCGAGTTTGGTCGCGGAGCGCAGGGCCTGGGTCTCCGGGGTGCCCTCCGCGGGTTCCGCCACGAAGATCACGTCGACGTCGGAGACGTAGTTCAGTTCGTGGCCGCCGCACTTGCCCATCGCGATCACCGCGAGGCGGCAGGCGGCGGCGTCCTCGGGGGCCGCGGCCTCCGCGAGGGCCAGGGCCGCGCGGAGGGTGGCGGTGGCCAGGTCGGCGAGTTCGGCTGCGGTCTCGGCGACGTCCGTGGTGCCGCAGACGTCCCGGGCGGCGAGGGAGAGCAGGCAGCGGCGGTAGGCGACGCGGAGCGTGACCGGGTCGGCGGCCTCGGCCAGGCCCTGTTCGAACTCCGTGACGCCCGGGTGGAGGTCGTGCGGTTCGTAGGTGACCAGGACGTGCCAGTCGGTGGGGTGGCGGGCGAGGTGGTCGGCGAGGGCGGCGGAGGCGCCGAGGATGCCGAGGAGGCGGTCGCGGAGGGGTTTGGCCGCGATGAGGGTGTCCAGCAGTTCGCGGTGGGCGGTGGGGGTGGGCTGGGCCTCCAGGAGGCGGACCAGGCCGTGCAGGGCGAGGTCGGGGTCCGCGGTGGCGCCGAGGGCTTCCAGGAGGACGGGGTCGTCGCGGACGGTCGCCAGTTCGGGGCCGTCCAGGAGGCGCTCGGCCGCGGAGGGGTCGGTGAAGCCGTGTCGGAGCAGACGGGTGAAGGTGCTGCTTCTGCGCCCCGGCGTCATGTCCGTGGTCTCCTCTGGGGTGTGTGCGGCGTCCTGGCGAGAGCGTAACCGGCGGGGGCGGGGGCGGCTTGGGCTGTGGGGATGGCTGTGCTTCGCCGGCTGCGGGTGCGTGGCCTGTATGCCTGCGGCGGCCTGTGCGGGTGCGTCGTGGTTGCGGTGGCGCCCGCCGTCGTTCGGGGGCTTCCCCGTCCTGTCCCAGGAGCGCGTCCGCCTCGCTCCCCTCCCCCGTCCCCCGTGCACGGCTGCGGGATCGTGTCGTTTCGCCTACGGGCCCGTCGGGGTCTCCTTCGTCGCTGCCCGCTGGTGCGGGAGTCCGCTTCTGGTCAGTAGCTGTCGCATCGTTTCGGCCGCTTTGGGGGCCGCGTCTCCGCAGCAGTTGTTGAAGAGGAGGTGGAGTTCGGTCGCGGTCGCCGCCGAGGTGTGGATGCGGGGGAGCCACTCTTCGAGTTCCTGCTCGGTGTAGGTGTGGCGGAAGCGCTCTTCCTTGGTGCCGGTGCGCCAGTGGGGGCTGCGGCCGTGGAAGCGGATGACGGTGAGGCGGGGGGTGGTGACGGGGACCGGGTGCCGGGTCTCGGGGGTGTCCGTGGCGACCGCCGTGGCGTCCAGGTCCTTGAGGAAGGCGGTCGTACGGGGGGCGTGGGCCGGGTGCCACCAGGCGGGGTCGCGGAACTCCACGGCGAACGGCCAGCCGTGGGCGCGTTCGCGGGCGGTGCGGATGAAGGCCTCGGCCTCGGGGCCGGGGTGGAGGGAGGCCGGGTACTGGAAGAGGAGGGTGCCGAGGCGGCCGGAGTGGAGGAGGGGGGTCAGGGCTTCGGCGTAGCGGGTCCAGACCTCCGTGCGCAGGGCCTCGTTCCGGGGGTGGGCGCGCAGGTCCGGGGGGAGGGCCGCGGGGCGGGTGGGGTGGCCGGTGAGGAGGGAGAACGCCTTGACGTCGAAGCGGAAGCCGGGGGGTGTGCGTTCCGCCCAGTGGGTGGTGGTGCGGGGGGACGGGAGGGCGTAGTACGGGGAGTCCGCCTCCACCAGGGGGAAGCGGGTCGCGTAGTGGCGCAGGCGTTTTTCCGGGTCGCTGTGGCCCGGTGGGTACCAGCCGCTCCTGAGCAGGTTCGGGTCGGTCCAGCCGCAGGTGCCGATGAGGATGTCCGCCATGGGGGCGGGGGTACCCGGCGTTCATCCGGTCTTCACCCATGGGGTTGGCCCGCGTAGGGCGCGGGAATGTTGACGTGTGCATGCTCTGTCCGCACCGCCAGCCGTCCATCCATTCCCGGAGGTTGATGTGTCCGGCAGTTCCGTGTACCGCCGTGCCCGGGCCCTCGTGGCCGCCGCGGCGGCCCTCGCCGCGGCCGCGGTCGGGCTGTGGACCGGGCTCGGCCAGGAGTCCGCGCACGCCGCGGGCACCGTGCCCCGCCCGGACCACGTCGTGGTCGTGGTCTTCGAGAACCACGCGTACAGCCAGGTCATCGGGTCGTCCAGCGCGCCGTACCTCAACTCGCTGAAGGCGGGGGGTGCCAACCTGACCCAGTCGTACGCCGAGACCCACCCGAGCCAGCCCAACTACTTCGCGATGTTCTCCGGGTCCACGCAGGGCATCACCGACGACAGCTGCTACACCCCGGGCTTCTCCTCGGCGCCCAACCTGGCGTCCGAGATGATCGCCGCCGGGCGCAGCTGGGCCAGCTACAACGAGACCCTGCCGAGTCAGGGGTCCACGACGTGCAGCAGCGGCAAGTACGCGCGCAAGCACAACCCCTGGTTCGGGTTCGGCAACGTGCCGACGTCCACCGCCAAGACGTTCGCGCAGTTCCCCACCGACTACTCGACGCTGCCCCAGCTGTCGTTCGTGGTGCCGAACCTGTGCAGCGACATGCACGACTGCTCGGTGTCCACCGGTGACACCTGGCTGAAGAACAACCTGGGCGCCTACGCCACCTGGGCCAAGACCCACAACAGCCTGCTCGTCGTCACCTTCGACGAGGACAACCGGCTCAGCGGGAACCGGATCCCCACGGTGTTCTACGGGCAGCCCGTCCTCGCCGGGTCCTCGTCGAGCACCACGTACAACCACTACGACCTGCTGCGCACCCTGGAGGACACGCAGGGGCTGACCACCCACGCGGGCAACGCGGCCTCCGCCGAGGACATCACCGGCATCTGGGCGTCCTGACGTGTACGTAGCGGACAGTCGTGCCGGTACGTCCGCTCATGGCGCCGTCCGGCCCCCGGCCGGGCGGCGCCGTGCGGCGGTCGCGCCGACCGTGCTCGCGCTGGGGACGGTGAGCCTGGTCACCGACGTCTCCTCGGAGATGGTGACGGCGGTGCTGCCGTTGTACCTGGTGAGCGGTCTGGGTCTGTCGCCGTTGGGGTTCGGGCTCCTGGACGGCGTCTACAACGGGTTCTCGGCGCTCGTCCGGCTGGTCGGCGGGCACTTCGCCGACCGGGGCGGCGGACGGCACAAGTGGGTCGCCGGGCTGGGCTACGGCATCTCGGCCGTGTGCAAGCCGCTGCTGCTGGTGGCGCACTCGCTGACGCCGATCGGGATCGTGCTCGCCGCCGACCGGACCGGCAAGGGGCTGCGGACCGCGCCCCGGGACGCGCTGATCTCGCTGTCCAGCACGCCCGATACGCGCGGCCGGGCCTTCGGTGTGCACCGGGCGATGGACACCGCCGGGGCCCTGCTCGGGCCGCTGGTGGCGTTCTGGATCCTGCGGGCCACCGTGGACGGCTACGACGCGGTGTTCACCGTCAGCTTCTGTGTCGCCGCGGTGGGCGTGCTGGTGCTGGTGCTGTTCGTGCCGGGCGGGCGGGGCGCGCCGGCGGTGGGGCAACGGCCCACGCTGCGGGCCGCGTTCGCCCTGCTGCGCCGCCGCGACCTGCGCCGGATCACCGTGTGCGCGCTGCTGCTGGGCCTGGCCACGGTCAGCGACTCCTTCGTGTACCTGCTGCTCCAGCGCCGGCTCGGGGTGCCCGACCGCTGGTTCGCGCTGCTGCCGCTGGGCACGGCCGCCGCGTTCCTGCTGCTGGCGGTGCCGCTCGGCCGGCTCGCGGACCGGGTGGGCCGCTGGACGGTCTTCCTGGCCGGGCACGGCGCCCTGCTCGCCGGGTACGGGCTGCTGCTCGGCTCCTGGCGCGGCCCGGCGCTGCCCTGGCTGGTGCTCGCCCTGCACGGCTGCTTCTACGCGGCCACCGACGGGGTGCTGATGGCCGCCGCCTGCGACAGCGTGCCGGAGGGGCTGCGCTCCTCCGGGCTGGCCGTCGTACAGACCGGGCAGGCGCTCACCCGGTTCGCCTGCTCGCTGCTGTTCGGCGCGGCCTGGACGGTGTGGGGCGACCGGGCGGCGCTGGCCGGGGCGGCGGTGGCGCTCGTGGGGTGCGGGGCGTTCGCCCTGACGCTGCGTCCGAAGGGGGCGGTGGCCGCGTGAGCGTACGCAACCGGGTGCTGACCCTCGTCTTCGCCGTCGCCGTGCTCGCGGCGGTCGGGCTGGCCGCCGTCCTGCACGCCTCCGCGCGGGCGGAGCGCCGTGACCACACCCAGGCGGGCGGGCCGCGCGTCACGCCGGGCGCGGTGTCGCTGCGCGCCTCCGGGCGGCTGGTGTTCCGGAACCTGGCGTGGGGGCCGCACCGGGACGAGCTGACGAGCGTCCCGGCGGACGATCCGGGCGGGCCGCGCACCGCAGCGGGGCCGAAGTGCCTGCGCTTCCACGCCGCCGCGGGCACCGGAGTGTGTCTGCAAGCGGTGCACGGGCCGGTGTCGGACACCTACCGCGCGCTGGTCCTGGACGCCTCTTTGCACATCCGGGGCCGCTACGACGTGCCGGGCATCCCCTCCCGCGCCCGGGTCTCCCCCACCGGGCACTTCGCCGCCTGGACGGCGTTCGTGGGCGGTGACTCGTACGCGGGGACGGACTTCTCCACGCGGACGGCGGTCGTGGACACCCGCGGCGGGGAGCTGATCCCGTCGCTGGAGGCGTTCCGGATCGTCAAGGACGGGCGGACCTACCGGGCGGCGGACGTCAACTTCTGGGGGGTGACGTTCGCGGCCGACGATCGTACGTTCTACGCCACGCTGGCGACGAAGGGCCGCACGTACCTGGTCCGCGGCGACCTGCGCGCGCGTACGGTCACCACCCTGCACGCCAACGTGGAGTGCCCGTCGCTGTCGCCGGACGGTACCCGGGTCGCGTACAAGAAGCGGGTCGCGGGCCTGCCGAAGGACGCGCCCTGGCGGCTGTACGTCCTCGACCTGCGGACGATGCGGGAGACCGCGCTCGCGGAGACACGCAGCGTGGACGACCAGGCGGTGTGGCGCGACGCGCACACGGTCGTGTACGCGCTCCCCGGCGACTACGGCGCCGACCTGTACCAGGTCCCGGCGGACGGAACGGGCCACTCACGGCAGATCAGCCGGGCCGCGGTGTCGCCCGCGTACCTCGGTTAGCCGCCCGCTTGCGTCAACGCGGTGGCGGGGATGTGCGCCATCCGGGTGCTCTTCCGTCGCCGCCGCCCGCCCGCCCGGCGGGCCGCGCCGGAGACTTGCCGCCGTGGCGGCCGGGCGGCCGCCGGGAGAGGGCAGGGCACCGGATGAGCGAGAGCAGGATCCTGGTGGCGGTGCCGGAGCACCCGCGTGCGGAGGGTGCCGGCGCCGAGCAGTTGCGGAAGATCCGGGAGGCGGTGGAGGCGGACGGCTTCGGGGTGCGCTGGGCCGTCACCGCCGAGGACGCCGACGCGGTACTGCGCACCGAGGCGGGCCTGGCGGCGGCCCTGGTGGCGTGGGACCTGCCCGGGGGCGCGCGGGCCGGCGACGGTCCCGGGGCGGCGCTCGCCGGGCCGGCCGGCACCGTCGAGGAGGCGCCGGGCGGGGCCGCCGTACTGCGCCGGATCGGGCGGCGCTACCGGAATCTGCCGGTGTTCCTGGTCATGGCCGAGGAGGGCGTGCGGGAACTGCCGCTGTGGGTGTCGGAGACGGTCGTCGGGTACGTCTGGCCGCTGGAGGACACTCCCGGGTTCATCGCGGGCCGGATCACCAGCGCCGCCCGCAACTACCGGGAGGACGTGCTGCCGCCGTTCTTCCGGGCGCTGCGCCGCTTCCACGACGCGCACGAGTACTCCTGGCACACCCCGGCCCACTCCGGCGGCGTCGCCTTCCTGAAGTCGCCCGCCGGGCGCGCCTTCCACGACTACTTCGGCGAGCGGCTGCTCCGCTCCGACCTGTCGATCTCGGTGGAGGAGCTGGGCTCGCTGTTCGAGCACACCGGGCCCATCGGGGAGGCCGAGCGCAACGCGGCCCGGGTCTTCGGCGCCGACCTGACCTACTTCGTGCTGCACGGCGACTCCACCTGCAACCGCCTGGTGGGCCACTTCAGCGTCACCCGGGACGAGCTGGCGCTGGTGGACCGCAACTGCCACAAGTCGGTGCTGCACGGCCTGGTGGTCTCCGGCGCCCGGCCGGTCTACCTCATCCCGACCCGCAACGGCTACGGCCTGGCCGGCCCGCTGCCCCCGGCCGAGCTGGCGGCGGAGTCGATCGCGGCCCGGATCGCCGCACACCCGCTCGCCGAGGGCGCCGCCACCCGCGAGCCCCAGTACGCGGTGTTCACCAACTCCACCTACGACGGCCTGAGTTACGACGCCGTACCGGCCGCGAAGGCACTCGCGGCCAGCACCCCCCGGGTGCACTTCGACGAGGCGTGGTTCGCCTACGCCCGCTTCCACCCGCTGTACGCGGGCCGGTACGGCATGTCCGTGGACGAGGCGGCCTTCCCGGGCCCTCGGCGGCCGACGGTGTTCGCCACCCAGTCCACGCACAAGCTGCTGGCCGCGCTGTCGCAGTCGGCGATGGTGCACGTCCGGCCGGCGCCCCGGGCCCCGGTGGAGCACGACCGGTTCAACGAGGTGCTGATGATGCACGGCACCACCTCCCCGCTGTATCCGATGATCGCCTCGCTGGACGTGGCGACGGCGATGATGGACGGGCCGCAGGGCGAGTGGCTGGTGGACGAGGCGGTCACCGAGGCCGTCCGGTTCCGGCAGGAGATGGTGCGGCTCGGGCGGCGGGTGGCGAGCGCCGGGGACCGGCCGCCGTGGTTCTTCGGCGTCTGGCAGCCGGAGGAGGTCACCGACCCGGCGACCGGCAAGCGGCTGGCCTTCGACGAGGCCCCGCCGGAGCTGCTGGGCCGGGAGCAGTCCTGCTGGCTGCTGGAGCCGGGCGCGGCCTGGCACGGCTTCCCCGGGCTGACCGAGGGCCACTGCATGCTGGACCCGGTCAAGGTCACGCTGACCTGTCCCGGGATCACGGCGACCGGTGAGATGGCCGAGGAGGGCATTCCGGCGCGGGTGCTGACGGCGTACCTGGCCACCCGGAGCATCGTGGTCGAGAAGACCGACAGCTACACCACGCTGATCCTGTTCTCGATGGGCATCACGAAGGGCAAGTGGGGCACGCTGCTGGACGCCCTGATGGACTTCAAGGCCCTCTACGACGGCGACGCCCCGCTGGACCGCGTCCTGCCCGAGGCGGTCGCCGCGCACCCGCGCCGCTACGCGGGGACGACTCTGCGGCAGCTGTGCCAGGAGATGCACGACGAGCTGCGCTCGGCCCGTCTGGTGGAGTTGCTGGACACCGCGTTCCAGGAGCTTCCGGAGCCGGTCTTCCCGCCGCAGTACTGCTACCAGCGGCTGGTGCGCGGCGGCACGGAACGCGTCCGCGTCGCCGACGCCGCGCACCGGGTGGCGGCGGCGATGGTCACGGTCACCCCGCCCGGCATCCCGGTCCTCATGCCCGGCGAGTCCACCGGCGCCCCCGACGGCCCCCTCCTGCGCTACCTCACCGCCCTGGAGACCTTCGACCGCCGCTTCCCCGGCTTCCGCAGCGAGACCCACGGCGTGACGATCGACGAGGACACGGGGGACTACGAGATCGAGTGCCTGCGTCGGGACCGACGCGTGCGGGAGGACTGACGCGTGCGGGAGGACTGACGCGTGCGGGAGGACTGACGCGTGCGGGAGGACTGACGCGTGCGGGAGGACTGACGCGTGCGGGGGCCGGCGGTTTGCGAACGCCGGCCCCCGCACGACGGAAAGCTACAACACCGGCAGGTTCTTGCGCAGCTCGAAGGCCGTGACCTCGCTGCGGTACTCCTCCCACTCCTGGCGCTTGTTGCGCAGGAAGAAGTCGAAGACGTGCTCGCCGAGGGTCTCGGCGACCAGGTCGCTGCTCTCCATGAGGGTCAGGGCCTCGCCGAGGTTCTGCGGGAGGGGCTCGATGCCCATGGCGCGGCGCTCGGCGTTGGACAGCGCCCAGACGTCGTCCTCGGCGCCCGGCGGGAGCTCGTAGCCCTCCTCGATGCCCTTCAGGCCGGCGGCGAGGAGGACGGCGTAGGCCAGGTAGGGGTTGGCGCCGGAGTCCAGGGAGCGGACCTCCACGCGCGCCGAGCCGGTCTTGCCCGGCTTGTACATCGGGACGCGGACCAGGGCGCTGCGGTTGTTGTGGCCCCAGCAGATGTACGAGGGGGCCTCGCCGCCGGCGCCCGCCGTGCGCTCGGAGCCGCCCCAGATGCGCTTGTAGGAGTTCACCCACTGGTTGGTGACCGCGGAGATCTCGGCGGCGTGCCTCAGCAGGCCCGCGATGAAGGAGCGGCCGACCTTGGAGAGCTGGTACTCGGCGCCGGACTCGTAGAACGCGTTGCGGTCGCCCTCGAAGAGGGACAGGTGGGTGTGCATGCCGGAGCCGGGGTGCTCGGAGAAGGGCTTGGGCATGAACGTCGCGTGGACCCCCTGTTCCAGCGCCACCTGCTTCATGACCAGGCGGAAGGTCATGATGTTGTCGGCCGTGGACAGCGCGTCGGCGTAGCGCAGGTCGATCTCCTGCTGGCCGGGCGCGCCCTCGTGGTGGGAGAACTCCACCGAGATGCCCATCGACTCCAGCATGGTGATCGCCTGGCGGCGGAAGTCCATGCCGATGTTGGTGGGGGTGTGGTCGAAGTAGCCCGAGTTGTCGGCCGGGGTGGGGCGGGAGCCGTCCAGCGGGCGGTCCTTCAGCAGGAAGAACTCGATCTCGGGGTGGGTGTAGAAGGTGAAGCCCAGGTCGGAGGTGCGGGCGAGGGCCCGCTTGAGGACGTAGCGCGGGTCGGCGAAGGACGGGGAGCCGTCCGGCATGAGGATGTCGCAGAACATGCGGGCCGTGCCGGGGGTCTCCGCGCGCCACGGCAGGACCTGGAAGGTGGCCGGGTCCGGCTTGGCGATCATGTCGGACTCGTAGACCCGGGCGAAGCCCTCGATGGCGGAGCCGTCGAAGCCGATGCCCTCGTCGAAGGCCTGTTCCAGTTCGGCGGGGGCCACGGCGACGGACTTCAGGAAGCCCAGCACGTCCGTGAACCACAGGCGTACGAACCGGATGTCGCGCTCCTCCAAGGTCCGGAGCACGAACTCCTGCTGCTTGTCCATCTTCCGCTTCCCCATCCTTGCTGGTCAGGCCGCCTGTCCCCGTACTGCGGGAGGCGGTCGGGCACCTGAGCATCCCACCACAACACCATTTCACGCGCGTTGCGGAGCGTGATCGCCCGAGCGTCCTCGCGCCGAAGGCCTCTCATACGGCACGTGTACCGCGCTCTCGCCCATCTTGCCTGCTCGCTCCCGCATCCGTAATGGCCGGTCCGTTTCCCCGGTGACCGATGCCACCACACTTAAATTTGCTTATATGCCAATTTCCCTACGGTGCTGATCAGCCGAGTTCTCCGAGGAGTCCCGATGCTGACCGAGCAGTCCGCAGCCACCGTCCGCGCCACCCTGCCCGCCGTCGGCGCGGCCATCGGCGAGATCACCGAGCGGTTCTACGACCGCCTCTTCGCCGCCCACCCCGAACTGCTGCGGGACCTGTTCAACCGCGGCAACCAGGCCGCCGGCACCCAGCGGCAGGCCCTCGCCGGTTCCATCGCCGCCTTCGCCACGCACCTGCTCGACCACCCCGACCGGCGGCCGGACGCGATGCTCGGCCGCATCGCCCACAAGCACGCCTCCCTGGGCGTGGCGCCGGAGCAGTACCACGTCGTCCACGAGCACCTCTTCGCCGCGATCGCCGAGATCCTCGGCGAGGCCGTCACGCCCGAGGTGGCCGCCGCCTGGGACGAGGTCTACTGGCTGATGGCCAACGCGCTCATCGCGATCGAGAAGCGGCTCTACGAGGAGAGCGGCGGCCCGGGCCCGCGCCGCTGGGAGGTGGTCGAGCGGGTCGAGGAGACCGCCGACGTCACCACCTTCCGGCTGCGCCCGGCGGACGGCGGCCCGGTGACGGCCTTCCGCGCCGGGCAGTACGTCTCCGTCGGCGTCACCCTGCCCGACGGCGCCCGGCAGATCCGGCAGTACAGCCTGACCGGGGCGCCGGCCGACTCGGTGCGCCAGTTCAGCGTCAAGCGGGTGCACGGCGGCCCCACGCCCGACGGCGAGGTCTCCACCCACCTGCACGCCCACGTCCGCCCCGGCGACGTCCTGGAACTGTCCGAGCCCTACGGCGACCTCGTCCTGGACGCCGGCGACGACACCCCGGTGCTGCTCGCCTCGGCGGGCATCGGCGTGACCCCGATGATCGCGATGCTGGCCGGCCTCGCCGCCGCCGGCCACCGCGGCCCGGTCACCGTGGTGCACGGCGACCGCTCCCCCGCCGACCACGCCCTGCGCGCCGACCACACCGCCTACGCCGGCAAGCTGGCCGACGCCGACGCGCACTTCTTCTACGAGCGCGACGCCGGGCCGGGCGCGCGCACCGGCCTGGTCGACCTGGCGGACATCGCCGTACGGCCCGGCACGCGCGCCTACCTGTGCGGCCCGCTGCCGTTCATGCGCGCCGTCCGCGCCCAGCTGATCGGCAAGGGTGTGGCCCCGGCCGACATCCACTACGAGGTGTTCGGCCCCGACCTGTGGCTGGCGCAGGGCTAGCAGCCCCTCAGTCCCGTTCCGCCGGCCCCCGGGAGATGCCCAGCAGCAGGGGGCCGGTCGGGTCGGTGACGATGTCGGCGATCGTGACCGGGTCCAGGGTGGCGAAGAACGCCTCCTGGGCCCGTCGCAGCGCGCCCCGCAGCCGGCAGCCGGAGCGCAGCGGGCAGCCCGGCGCACCCTCGCAGTCCACCACGTCGCCCTCGCCCTCGAAGGTGCGCACCACCGCGCCCACGGACGCCGTACGGCCCTTCTCCGACAGCGCCAGCCCGCCGCCGCGACCCCGGCGGGCGTCGACCAGACCGAGGTGCTGCAGCTCGGCGACCACCTTCGCGGCGTGCGTGTAGGGCACCCCCATGTCGGCGGCGACCCTGCGGGTCGTGGGGATGTCGTCGGCGGCGACCGCGAGTCGCATCAGGACGCGCAGGGCCAGATCGGTGGAGCGCAGCAGCCGCATACCGCGAGCGTAGGTAATGGGCACCCTGGCGCCAAATCATCCGTGCTGCCGTGAGATCCCTACGGCAGTCGGCCCTTCCCGCACTACGATCAGCGAGCCCCACCGTCCCCACCCACTCCTCTCCAGAAGGACACGTCACATGGGCTCCGGCAAGAACAGCAGCACCGCTGCGCGCAAGGCGCGCATAGACGAGATGCGGCGCGCCGAGCGTGCCCGGGACCGCCGTAACCGGATCCTCGCCATCGCCGCGAGCGTGGTGGTCGTCGCCGGTCTCGTCGTCGGCGGCGTGGTGCTCGTGAACTCGCAGTCGGACGACAAGGACTCCACCGCGAGCGGTGACGCCAAGGGCTCCGGCGACTCCGGGCACTTCACCACCGGCAAGGACGGGGTGCGGACCTGGTCGGGCAAGCTGGGCCGGACGCATGTGACGACCAAGGTGACCTACCCGATGCGCCCGCCGGTCGGCGGCGACCACAACCCGGTCTGGCTGAACTGCAACGGTGACGTCTACACCGCGCCGGTGCCGGAGGAGAACGCCGTGCACTCGCTGGAGCACGGCGCGGTCTGGGTGACGTACACCGCGAAGGCGCCCAAGGCGGACGTCGACGCGCTCGCGGCCAAGGTGAAGAACACGCCGTACTCGATGATCAGCCCCTACGAGAACCAGGACGCCCCGCTGCTGCTGTCGGCCTGGGGCCACCAGGTGGCGGTCAAGAGCGCCAAGGATCCGGAAGTGGACAAGTTCTTCGAGAAGTACGTCCAGGGCACCCAGACGCCTGAGCCGGGCGCGTCGTGCACCGGCGGGGTCATGAAGTGAGCCGGCGCTCCCTCGGCTGGATCGCCGGGACCGCGGCGGCGGCACTCGTCGCGGCCGGCGCGATCACCTACGCGGTCGCCCAGGACGGCGACGGCCCCGGTACGCGGACGCCGGACGCGAAGTCGGCCGACGCGGGCTTCGCGCGGGACATGGCCGTCCACCACCAGCAGGCCGTCGAGATGTCGTACATCGTGCGGGACCGCACCAGGAACGAGGAGGTGCGGCGGCTCGCGTACGACATCGCGCAGACGCAGGCCAACCAGCGCGGGATGATGCTGGGCTGGCTGGATCTGTGGGGGCTGCCGAAGGTGTCGGCCGACCCGCCGATGACGTGGATGGGCATGCGCGGCATGCCTCCCGGCGAGGACGGTGCGCTGATGCCGGGGATGGCCACCAACAGCGAGCTGAAGAAGCTCCAGTCGCTCGACGGCAAGCAGGCGGAGGTCTTCTACCTCCAGCTGATGACGGAGCATCACAAGGGCGGCATCCACATGGCCGAGGGCTGTGTGGACAAGTGCGCGGTCGGGGTGGAGAAGCGGCTCGCGCAGGGCATGGTGGACGCGCAGCAGTCGGAGATCGAGCTGATGGCGGGGATGCTCAAGGAGCGGGGCGCGCGGCCGCGTTCGTGACGCGGGAGCCGGGACCGGGCACTTCGGGTACGCCCTCCGACGTCGCGGTGCCGTCGCAGCGCACGCCGACCGAGGGTGAAGCGCCACTCGGACACGGCGACGGCCCGCTCGTTACTGCGTCTTGAGGGAGGCGATGAAGGGGGCCCAGGCGGTGGCGGGGAGGATGAGGGCGGGGCCGTCGGGGCGCTTGGAGTCTCGGACGGGGACGAGGCCGGGGATGTTGTCGGCGACCTCTACGCAGTGCCCGCCGTCGCCGTTGCTGTAGCTGGATTTGCGCCAGAGGGCGGCGCCGGGGAAGTCGCCGGCCACTTCGACGCAGTTGCCGCCACTTTCGTTGCTGTAGCTGCTCTTGAACCAGAGAGCGTCACTCAAGTGCATGTGGTTGCTTGCCATTTCGGTAGTCCTCGGCTGCTTGCTCAATGAGATTCAGGGACGCCTCTGGATCCAGCGCAGCGGCCCTGAGACGACCGTATGCCTTCGAGTACTGCTTCACGAGCACCGGATCATCGATCAGCTGACCGCTGTACATGCCCTCGGTGTACATGACCGGCGGCGCATCAGCAAAGGTCATGAACCTTGCCATGCCCATCATGAAGGGGTGGGCGCCGAACTTCCGCGGTACAAGTTGCGCAAACGCTCGGCGGTGGCGCAGCACTTCCGCGATGTGGGCCAGCTGTTCCGCCATTTCGTTTGGTGGAAGGATCGGCTGCAACAGCACCGCCTCATGCAGAACGATCCAGCTCTCGGGTGAGTCTTTGTCCTCGTAGAGCCACGCACGACTGCGGCGATCAGCGACCTTGGCCGCCAGGCTCCCCTCGGGCTCTGCGGGGTACGCAGA
Source organism: Streptomyces nogalater (assembly GCF_039532885.1). Lineage (NCBI taxonomy): Bacteria > Bacillati > Actinomycetota > Actinomycetes > Kitasatosporales > Streptomycetaceae > Streptomyces > Streptomyces nogalater. The sequence goes on from NZ_BAAASM010000001.1 coordinate 423,560, forward strand.
CAGGACCACGGCCCTGATGTACGGCTCCAGCTGGAGCGGTCCCGGGATCAACATCGGATCCCACTCCTCGAACTCCAGCGCGTGCTTCTCCAACTCAAGCACATCTGCGAAGTACTCGGCGTGACTACTCTTCCGCGCCTTCCGCACGTCCTCGCAACGTCGCTCGAAGAAGCTGTCAGTCCCCAGGACCCGATCCGCGTGCCGGGCCAAGTCGAGGGGCATGCGTCGTTCGCCGTGTTCGATGTCGCTGAGGTAGGTCTTGCCGTAGAAGCTGCCCTCAAGGAACGCTTCCAGTGACAGGCCCGCCGCCTCCCTCTTCCAGCGCAACTCCTTGCCGTAGAAGGTGGGGACGCTGATCGAACCGTCGATGTCCTTGCCGCGAGCCATCGCTCATCCTCCTCCGCTGCCGTGATCGCGAACGCGAAACCCCTTTCACGGTAGCGAGCGCAACGACATTCTGTGAGGCGTTCGTCACACTTCGCACAGAAGGTTGCAACCCCCACATGCCCGACCACTCCCCCGCTCCCTACACCGTCGTCCTCTGCGTAGAGGAACTACGCGCCGCCCTCGCCCTGCACGGCATCACGCTCCCGTCGCTCCAGGTCGACCTGCCGAGCTTCGCGGATTCGCACAGCCCCGGTCTCGTGTCGCTCGGGAACTGCAACACGACCACGGCGCGGGCCCTCGCCGCCGCGCTGCGGAAGGCGGCGGACCAATGCTGACGTCGCTGGAGTTCCACCTGTTGGCGACGCCGAAGGCCGCGCCGGACTTGCGTCACCAGCTCCGTGATCACGGTTACGACGTACGCCTGTGCGCAACCGAGTTGCTGACCAACGTCATCGATCACTTGGGCGACGGCACGCCGGTGACCGTACGGGTCATCGGTACGGCGGCGCGTCACGGCCGTACCCGTATCGAGGTGACCGATCCTGATCCGCGCGCGTTGCCCGTTCTGCTCTCCGCGACGGTGTCTGAGGAGTCGGGGCGGGGTCTGGCGCTCGTGGATGCCTTGGCCGAGTGCTGGGGTGTAGTGCAGGGGCCCGACTGCAAGACGGTGTGGTGTGAGCTGAGGAACTGAAGAAGTGGCCGTGGGGCCGCCCGCTTCTTGGTCAGTGTCGTGCCTCCGCGAGGTGAGTCAAGGGCGCGTTC
>NZ_BAAASM010000002.1:0-53096 GCF_039532885.1 Streptomyces nogalater
GGTCCGCCCGTCCGCTGCCGGTATGGCCGGATACCGCCGGCCCCCCCGAGCCGAAGTTCGACAGTACGCAATCATACGAACTGTCATATGAGCCGGGCCGTCCTGCCCATGACCCGAAGGGCCGACCATGTCCACCTCTCCCAGGCCACCCACGCGGTCGGCCGGACCCGGCCGGACCCGGCCGGGCTGGAGCCTGGCGCTGTTGGCGCTGGCGCAGCTGATCTTCTCCCTCGACCTCAACATCGTGTTCGTCGCCCTGCCCGACATCGGCACCGACCTGGACTTCCCCGGCCAGACCCAGCAACTGGTCGTCAGCGCCTACGTGGTCTTCGCCGGCGGCTTCCTGCTGCTCGGGGGCCGGGCCGCCGATCTGCTCGGCCGGCGCCGGATCTTCGTGCTCGCGCTCTGCGTGTACGCCGTCTCCTCGCTGGCCGGCGGGCTGGCGGGCAGCCCGGAGGTCATCGTCGCCGCGCGGGCGGTCCAGGGCATCGGGGGCGCGCTGCTGCTGCCGTCCACGCTGTCGCTGATCAACACGCTGTTCGAGGAGGGACCCAAGCGGAACCGGGCGCTCGCCGTGTGGGGCGGGGCCGGGGCCAGCGGCCTGACCGTCGGCGCGCTGCTGGGCGGCCTGCTCACCGAGGCCTTCGGCTGGCCCGCCGTGTTCTTCGTCAACGTGCCGCTGGCCGGGCTCGTCGCCCTGGCCGCCGTCTTCGTCATCCCGCGCGACCCGGCGGGCACCGCGGGCCGCCGGTTCGATCTGCCCGGCGCCCTGACCGTCACCGCGGGCGCCACCCTGCTCGTCTTCGCCCTGGTGGAGGGCCCGGAGTGGGGCTGGGCCTCACCGGCGGTCATCGGCGCGGCCGTCGCCGCCGTGGTGTGCCTCGCCGCGTTCGCCGTGACCGAGTCCCGCAGCGCCGACCCGCTGATGCCGTTCCGGCTGTTCCGCAACCGCAGCCTGAGCGCGGCCATCACGGTGACGTTCCTGTACATGGCCACCTTCGGCACCCTGCCCTACTTCCTCACCGTGCTGCTGCAGTCGGTGCACGGCTTCGGCGCCCTGGAGACCGGGCTCGCGTTCCTCGTGCCCTCCGTCGCCATCGCCGCCGGCACCCAGCTCGGCGAGCGCATGACCACCCGGCTGGGCGCGCGCACCACGCTGATCACGGGCTTCCTGGTCGGCGCGGTGGGCACCGCGGCCCTCTCCCCCGGCTTCGACGCGGACGCCGGCTACGGCATCGCCGTGCCCGGGCTGATCGTCTCCGGGGTGGGCCAGGGCATCGTGTGGACGGCCATGTGGATCGCCGCCGCCACCAAGGTCGCCCCCGGTGAGCAGGGCATCGCCAACGGCATGGCCTCCACCACCCTCAATCTGGGCAACGCCATCGGCCTGGCCGTGCTCACCGCGCTCGCCGACGCCGGCACCGACGGCAAGACCGGTCAGGCGCTGCGGGCCGCCACCGCGGACGGGGAGTTCCTGGTCGTCCTGCTCACCGCGGCCGGCATGGCCCTCGGCCTGCTGATCGCGCTGTGGCTGCCACGCGCCCAGGCGTCCGGCGCTCCCGTCGCGGGCTCGCCGGAGCCGGGTGCCGACGCGCCCGCCGCCGTCACCGAAGGGGGCCGTGCCGGGGAACCACTGACACGCGCGGTGCGGCCTTGACACGCGCGGTGAAGCCTTAACACGCGCGTTGCACGAGGGGGCTCCGGTTGGCCGTATGATCGCCCCACCACCGGCGCCCCCGACTTCCCTTTCCAGGGCCGTTTGGTGACCCTTTCCTCCCACCTGCCCGGGCACGGGCCGCTCCGCCCTGCCCGCACACCCGAAAGGCGGCCTGCATGCTCTCTCGCGTACGCGTCTGGCTCAACCGCACGTACGCGGAGAACGTGTTCTTCATGGATCAGCTGCGGAGAAATCCCGGCGACCGGGCGGTCGAGATCCATGCCACGCACGGTGACCCGGACTCCCCGGTGCTGGCCGCCGCCGACACCGCCGAGCTGGAGCCGGAAGGGCTGTCCCCGGCCGCGTACGTCGAATACGCGCTCGACCAGTGCGCCCGGCGCGGCATCGACGTGTTCGTGCCGCGGCTGCACCAGGCCGTGATCGTGGCGCACCGGGCCGAGTTCGCGGCGGCCGGTACGGCGCTGCTGGCGCCGACGCCCGAGGCGGTCGCCGTGTTCGAGAACAAGGCGATCGCGTACGAGGCGGTGCGCTCGGTGGGGGTACCGGTGCCGCCCTGGTGGCGGATCCGGACGGCGGACGAACTCCTGGCCGCCGTAACGGAGTTGGAGGAGGCCGGGCACCAGGCGTGCGTGAAGCCGGCCGCCGGGGCGGGCGGGGCCGGCTTCCGGGTGATCACCCGCTCCCCCCTGTCCCTGGCCCAGCTGAGCGGCTTCCCCGGCCCGTATGTGCAGCTGGACCCGGTCCTGGACGCGCTGCGTCGGGCCGGGGAGCCCGTGGACTGGCTGGTGATGCCCCGGCTGGCGGAGCCGGAGGTATCCGTCGACTGCCTGACCGGGACGGACAACCGGGTACGGCTCGCCATCGGCCGCACCAAGAACGGCCGCCGCCGGGGCTTCACCCTGGACGAGCGGTGGCTGGCGCCGGCCCGGCTGATCGCCGAGGGCTTCGGGCTGCACCATCTGTCCAACATCCAGTTCCGGATGCTCGGCGACCGCCCTGTGCTACTGGACGTCAACACCAGGCCCGCCGGCGGGTTGCACCAGCTGTCGCTCTGTGGGGTGAACGCGCCCTGGGCGGCGGTGCGGCTGGCGCTGGGTGACGACCCCGGGGTGATCGAGCCGCCGTTCCTCGGGCAGGACTACACGGTGGTGGCGGGGCCGCGTCCACTGCTGCCCGCCGGGCTCTCCCGGCAGCGGCCGGAGCCGGCCGAGGTGGTGCTCCCGGCGGCCCCGCCGCCCGCGCACACGGCCTCGGCGGGCGAGGTGCTGCCGCTGTAGACGACGGCTCAGCCGATCGGCGGCTTGCCCAGACGCGCTACCGGGACGGCGTTACCCAGACGGCGGCCTTTCCGGACGGCCCGGAGTTCTCATCCGGCCGGGGCACGGCTCGGGCGGAGCAGCGCGGCTCGCGTCCGGCGGGCCGCGCGTGTCACGCGGTCGCCCAGCCTGCGCAGTACGGAGGCCGGCAGGAAGACCGCGTCCGCCACGATCATCGCCATCGAGAAGAACGGCAGGCCGAGCAGCGTCCCGATCCCCGCGTGCATCGCCATCATGACCGTCACGATCGCGGTGCGGGTGCGGCGGTCGAACAGCAGGAACGGGAAGGCCACTTCGGCGATCACCGTGCCGTAGGACAGCAGCAGCACGACCAGGCTGCTGCTCGCGACGGCCCCTGACAGGGCGGGCCACGGCGTGACGTTGCCGATGTGCAGCGCGTAGTAGAGTGCCGTGCCGTCCTGCCAGAGGGACCCCTGGATCTTGTACCAGCCGGAGGACGAGTAGATCAGGCAGATCTGGACCGCGATGACGAGCATCGCCCCGGCGTGCACCACGTTGCCCGCCATGGTCAGGGCGGTGCGCGGTTCCCCCGGCGCGCCGCGCCGCACCAGCCACCCCGCCGACTGTGCGGCGAGGAAGCCCCAGAGCGGCAACGCCCAGCCCATGCCGAGTCGTCCCAGCCCGGTGACCAGCGTGAGTACGGCGGCGAAGAACACCCACAGAGCGATCCCGGCGGGGTCGGGGTCCTTTTCCCGGGCCCTCGCGGCGCGGCGCGCGTCCAGCGACCAGACCGCGCCGCAGCGCGTGAAGACCAGGTAGATCGCCATGATGTGGAGAAGGTTGTCGCCGCCGTTGCCCACGAAGGGGTTGCGGTTCTGGACCGCCATCACGGTGATCATGAAGAGCAGCGAGGCGGTCCGGGTCCGCCAGCCGAGGAGCAGCATCACCGACGCGGCGACCGCCGCGACGTAGCCGGCCTCGAACCACAGCCGGCCGTCGTACCACAGCAGGGGGGTGAAGGCGTGGGTCGTGGCGTTCCACTGCCGGCCCATGTCCCAGCTCCACGAGCCGTCCGGGCCGTACAGCTCGGCGCGGTCCACCCATTCACGCAGCAGCAGGGCGAGCCAGGTCAGCGCGAGGCCGATCCGGAGGACGGCGGCCTGGTACGGCGCGAAGGGCTCGGCGGCGATCCGCGCCAGACCGCGCCGCACGGCCGTGGCGAAGCCGCGCGACAGCGGTGCCGGGCCGGACGGTGCGCGGGGGCGGCCGGGTGGCAACAAGGGGTGTGCGGTCATCTGACGTCCTCCGCCCCGACGGTCCACCACGGCTGGACGAGGTAGCTGGTCCTGGTGTCGACGTACTGATGGCTCCACGGGGGCGCCGGCACCGGTGTGACGGCCGAGCGCAGCTGGACGCGGCGTACGGCGCCGCCGTCGGCCCGCGGGCCGAGCCGCTGGACGGCGATACGGACCAGGTACTGCCGCATGAGGCTGCCGTACAGGCCGGTGGGGCGGCCGTGGCCGTCGAGCGATTCGATGAAGTTGTTCCACGCGACGCGCAGTTGGTTCTGGTACGCCTGTCCGGGCAGCGGATGGTGCGCGATCCGCGTCTCGTCCCTCGCGGTCAGGTCCAGCCACCGGGTGGTCGAGAGGGTACCGTCGGGCATCCGGACCTGTGCGCGCGCGTGCACATGGGTGTTCGCCGTGGACGGGTTGGGGGCGAAGAGCTTCCACTGCTGGGCGAACTCGGGCCCGAGGTACCGGCTGATGCCCGTGGCATGCCGCTGGGACAGGTGGTTCGGCGGAGCGATGCCGAGGAAGACCACCGCCAGGTGCACGGCGGCCCCGGCCACGACGGCCAGCGCCGTGAGCACGATGACGCACAGCGAGGCCGGCGAGAGACCGGACGGCCCGCCTCCCGGCCCGCCGGCGCGGCCCCCCGGCGAGCTCTCCCCCGGGTCCGGCAGCTCCTTCGGCGCCACCTCGGCATCGGGAGGTCGCATGGCATTTCCAGGGGCGGCGCGGTCATGGGCGAGTGAACATGGTTTTCCGGCGTCGGCCGGGCGGCAAGGGGCAGAATTGCCCCTCTTTTCCTCGTCTTCATTCACCGGTCAGGCCGTACCGCAGCGCCAGTCGGGTCAGATCCGCCCTGCGATGAAATCCGCTTTTGCTGCGCAGTCGGTCCAGGTGTGAGTGCACCGTGTTCTCGGTGATGTTCAGCTTGACGGCGATTTCCCGGTCCGTGGCGCCGTCGGCGAGAAGCCGTAGAATCTGCCTTTCCCGGTCGGTGAGGCGCGGCGGCGGTGCGGGCAGGACGCGGCCGTTCAGGTCGGCGGAGAAATAACTGCTCCCGGAGGCCACGGCACGGATGGCCGTCAGCAATTCCGTTTCCCCGATTCTGTGGCCCAGATAGCCGCGGGCCCCGGCCTCGATGCACAGCACGGCGTCCGACTGTTTCTCGGAGAACGCCAGCACGATGACCGCGTGTCCCCTCCGGTGCAGCCGGGAGACCACGCTGGACGCCTCCCAGGCGGACAGCTGGACGTTGAGCAGGACGACCTCTCGGTGGTTCCCCTGGTCGCGGTAGTCGCCCACCTTGCCGACCGACGTCACGATCCGCAGATCCGGTTCGGGGTCGATCACGTGCGTCAGGCCGTGGGCGATCAGCGGGCAGTCGCAGATGACGCTGATGGGGGTCGGGGGCGGGGGTGAGGTCAGGGGTGCGTCCATACGGGCTCCAGGGCGTAGCGGACCGCCACGCGGCCGGCGACGGGGACTACGGCCGGCCGTCATGCCGTCGGAACCCAGAGTGGCCACAGTCCCGGCCGACGGCATGCCCAGTAGGCCAGGCGGCGCACAGGACACGTCCTCCGCCCGGGCGGACGACCGGCCCCGGCATCTCCGTGTGGATGCCGGGGCCGTTGGACGGGAAGGCGGACGCGTCGCCCGTCAGCCCTGCTGTTGCTGCTGCTGACCTCCTTGCTGCTGCTGCTGTTGCTGCTGTTGCTGTTGCTGTTGTTGCTGCTGCTGCTGTTGCTGCTGCTGCTGCTGTTGCTGCTGTTGCTGTTGCTGTTGCTGTTGCTGTTGTTGCTGCTGCTGTTGCTGTTGTTGCTGCTGTTGCTGTTGTTGCTGCTGCTGTTGGCCGCCCCGGCCACCCTGTTGCTGCTGCTGACCGCCCCGGCCACCCTGCTGTTGCTGCTGCTGACCGCCCCCGCCCTCCCGCTCGGCGAGCTTCGCGCAGGTCACCTTGCCGAACTTGGACGTCACCGTGTAGGTGTCGTTCGGGAGTCCGGTGAACTCGAAGAAGCCGCCGGGTGTCGTGGTGAACGTGCCCACCGCTGCTCCTGCGGAGTTTCTCGCGGTGACCGTCTCACCATCCGGGAAACCCCTTCCCGATATCGCGATGCGGCCGCCGGCGAACTCTGACGCGGTGCATGTTATGTCTTTCCGTGCGGGAGCCGCATCGGTCGACGAGGCGGCAAGGGAAATGCCGCCGGCGAGCACCGCACCCACTACGGCAGTCGCCGCGATCTGCTTCTTCATCAGTCGTTCCCATCCTTGAGCGAAAAGCCGAGCAGAGACCAACCACCGTGGCTGCGTCGCGATCAGGGAATTGATGTGCCTCCGCGCCGCTGATACAGCCCACCGACGCGCCCCCTGATGACTCTCCTACAGCAGCGTCACCCGGCTTGGGCGGAGATTTCAAGGGGTAGAAATACCGGCTCACTCACGGGGCAGAACCACCGACCCCCCGGGAAATATCCGACGGATTTCGCTACTTCAGATACCCCAGGCCGGGGTGCGCGGCGACGTACTCGTCCACCAGCCGGCGGGCAAGGTTCACGGAGTCCACCAGCGGGTGCAGGGCGAACGCCTTCACCGCGGTGGCCCGGGAGCCCGACTCCGCCGCGGACAGCACGTGCCGCTCGACGTCCTTCACCGCGCACACCAGACCGGTGGCGTGGCCGGGCAGCGGATCGGCGGCCAGGGGGTGTGCGCCGCCCGCGTCCACCAGGCACGGGACCTCGACGACGGCGTCCGCGTCGAGGACGTTGAGGGTCGAGCGGTTGCGGACGTTGAGGATCAGGGTGGCGCGTTCGTCCCGGGCGATGGCCCGCATCAGGGCGAGCGCGACCTTCTCGTAGCCGCCGGACAGGTCGTCCTCCTCGCGTTCGCCGGCGCCGGCGCTCTTCCGGTTCTCCGCCATGTAGGTCGCCTCCCGCTCGGCGCGGGTACGGTCCCAGGCGCGCAGGGCGGAGACGCCCGGGTCGGCCGCCTCGGCGTAGAACCGGGACTGCTGGTCGCGCAGGAAGGCGCCGCGGGTCCGCTCGGCCTGCTGGTAGGCGCGGACGGTTTCCCGGTTGAAGTAGTAGTAGTGCAGGTACTCGTTGGGGATCGCGCCGAGCGACCGCAGCCAGTCGGCACCGAACAGCCGGCCTTCCTCGAAGGAGCCGAGCAGCGCGGGATCGCCGAGCAGCCGGGGCAGTTCGTCGCGCCCGGCGACGCGCAGGCCGCGCACCCAGCCGAGGTGGTTGAGGCCGACGTAGTCGACGAAGGCCCGCTTCGGGTCGGCGCCGAGCACCCGGGCGATACGGCGGCCGAGGCCCACCGGCGAGTCGCAGATGCCGATGACGCGGTCCCCGAGGTGGCGGGCCATGGCCTCGGTGACCAGGCCGGCCGGGTTGGTGAAGTTGATGACCCAGGCGTCCGGGGCGAGCCGGGCCACCCGCCGGGCGATGTCCACGGCGACGGGAACCGTGCGCAGCCCGTAGGCGATGCCGCCCGCACCGACGGTCTCCTGGCCCAGCACTCCCGCCGCGAGCGCGATCCGCTCGTCCTCCGCCCGGCCCTCCAGACCGCCGACGCGGATCGCGGAGAAGACGAAGCCGGCGCCGCGCAGGGCCTCGTCGAGGTCCGTGGTGGCGGACACCGCCGGTGCGTCGGGAACCCCCTCGGCCTGCTCCGCCAGCACCCGGGACACCGCCCGCAGCCGGCGGTCGTCCAGATCGTGCAGCACCACCTCGGTGACCCGCCCCTCGGCGTGGTCGGCCAGCAGCGCGCCGTACACCAGCGGCACCCGGAACCCGCCACCGCCCAGAATCGTCAGCTTCACGCCCGCACCCTTCGTCGCTCCGGCACCCCTGCTTCCGTGCCGCACTCTGTGCCGCACTCTTGTTAGCAGACCGGACCCGCACGAGCGGACCACCGGCCGACCCCCGGGCGACCGTCCGACGGGTGCGGCTGTCCGACGGGGGGCTGCCCGACGGGGGGTGGCTCCCAACGGGCGATGCCTCCCCAACGGGCGATGGCTTGCCGACGGGCGGTGGCTGCCGACGACCCGAGGCGACCGCCCAACCGCCCGAGGCGACCGCCGGTGACGGCTCCTCGATCGGGGCCGGGCCCGCCGCGCACCCTGCCCGGAACGGGACGGGACGGGGCGAGACGGCCCGACTCCCGCCGCTGCCGGGGCCGGGCCCCGGCGGCGGCCAGGGCTCGGGCGCCGCCGCACGCGACCTGCCGAGAGGACAGCCGAAGCCGCATCCCTCAGACTCGGAAGAGATGACCGGTATCCATAGAGATGGCCGGTTTGTTGCGCCGGAAGGGTCGGAACCGTGCACAGTGTGCCGCTGTGGCTCTGGATGATCTTCGTCGTCACCGTACTGGTGTCGCTGGCCGTGGATCTGCTCGCGCACCGGCATGCCCATGTCATCGGTTTCCGCGAGGCCGCCGCCTGGAGCACGGTCTGGGTCGGACTGGCGATCGCCTTCGGCGCGGTCGTCTTCCTCGTGGTCGGGACGGCCGCCGGCGTGGAGTACACGACCGCGTGGCTGCTGGAGAAGAGCCTGTCGGTCGACAACCTCTTCGTCTTCGCGCTGATCTTCGGGTATTTCAGGGTGCCACGGGCCTATCAGCACCGGGTGCTGTTCCTCGGGGTCCTCGGCGCCCTGGTCTTCCGCGGCATCTTCCTCGCCGCGGGCGTGGCCGTGGTGAGCCGCTTCACGGCCGTCCTGTTCGCCTTCGCGGCCGTCCTCTTCTACAGCACGTACAAGATCCTCAGAGAGGAGGACGACAGCTTCGATCCCGGCAAGAGCATCGCCGTACGACTGCTGCGCAAGGTCGTCCCCGTCCGGGACGAGTACGCCGGCACGCACTTCTTCGTGAAGGAGGCCGGCAAGCACGTCGCCACCCCGCTGCTGGCCGTCGTCGCCGCGATCGAGGCCGCCGACATCGTCTTCGCCGTCGACAGCGTGCCCGCCGTGCTGGCCGTGAGCAATGACGCGTTCATCGTCTACACGAGCAACGCCTTCGCCATCCTCGGCCTGCGCGCGCTGTACTTCATGCTCGCCGGCCTGCTCGACCGCTTCCACTACCTCAGCAAGGGCCTGGCCCTCATCCTCGCCTTCATCGGCGTCAAACTCGTCCTGCAGGCCTCGCACAAGACGATCAGCAGCGCCGTGCCCGAGATTCCCTCGCTGCTCAGCCTCGCCGTCATCACCGTCGTGCTGGCCGTGTCCGTCGGCCTCAGCCTGCTGCGCCCGCCGCCGCCCGGCGCCGTCCCGCCGGGGCACGCGGAGGAGCCTTCGGCATCCGCGGCCGCCGCCGACGACAGCGGCTCGACCGACAGCGGCCCGGCCGGAAGCACCTCGGCCGGCGGTACCTCGGCCGGCAGTTCCTCGCACGCCTCCGGGCCGGACCCGCCCGCCGATCCGCGCCGGCGGCCGGAACCGCCGGAGCCGCCCCACGACGCCTGAGGCGCGGCCGAGTCGCCCGCACCCGCACGCCCAGCGAAGTCACTCTTTAAAGTGATGGCAAAGAATCCCCAAGTGACAGTAAAATGGGGCCATGAGGGGCGAACGGAAACTTCGAACGCGTACGTCGGAATTCCTCTGCGGCTCGTGCAAACAGCCGGTGGGCACCGTCGTGGAGCGCCACAAGAGCTTCGGCGTCTTCATACCGGTCTGGACGGCCGGTCCCTGCCACAACCCGCGCTGCCCGGAGTACGTCTCGCAGGAGGAGCTCATCGGCCGGCTGCGCGGCGCCCGGGACAGAAGGGCCGGGCGCATACGCCGCTGACGCGCGAGCCGGTCCGAGGAGGTGGCCCATGACCCGTGACCACCGCTTCCACCTCGACCGGGACGGGCATTCGGTCACCGTGCGGACCGGCACCGCGCGGGAGCCGACGGAAGTCCTGGTCGACGGCAAGGTCGTGGCCGCCCGTACCCGGCGCGGGCACCGCGAGCGCGTGATGGTGCTGACCGCGGAGCTGCCCGGCGATCCGCCGCGGCCCGTGGCCATCCGTGTCGACTGGCGGACCGGAGCCGGGAGCGGTCCCGTCTGCCTCATGGAGGCGGAGGGCACCCTCACCGTCGTCCCCCGCTCCTCACCCGCCCCTTCGCCCCCTCGCCGGACGGTCCGCGCCCTCGCCCGCCACCCGGTGCGGTGGCTGCGCCGGCACCTGCCACGACGCCGCCCGCGGCACCGTACGGCGCGACGCATCGGGTGATCGCGGGATTCCGCCGGACGGCCGCTACCCGTCCCCGGCCCCGGCTTCCCGCGGTCGGCCGGCCTGCGCGCCGCCGGGTGGGGCCCGAGCGGTGGCGGGCGGGGCCCGAGCGGTGGCGGCTGGGCGGCCGTCACGGCGGTGAGCCGCGCAGCGCCACCGCGGGGATCACCGCGAGGGCGAGGATTCCCGCCGCCGCCGCCAGGGTCGGGTAGCCGCTGCCCGTCACCACCAGGCCCGACACCATGCCGCCCGTCGCGCCCGCCACGGACATGCCCACGTCGGCCAGGCCCTGCACCGTGGCGCGGTTCTCGGCGGGGGCGGCGTTCGTGAGCAGGGCGGTGCCGCCGATCAGAGCCAGATTCCAGCCGATACCGAGGAGGACGAGCGCGCATGCCGACAGCACGACGGAGGCCGGCGGGGCGAGGCCCGCGAGCAGGCCGGCGCACAGCAGGACGAGACCGGACGCCGCCGCCACGGGCCGGCCCCCGACCCGGTCCGCGAGCAGGCCGCTCAGCGGTGACGGCAGGAGCATCGCGCCCACGTGCAGGGCGATGACCAGACCGGCGGTCTGCGTTCCGTGGCCGTGGCCGGTCAGGTGCACCGGCGTCATGGTCATCACGGAGATCATCGCCAGCTGGGCGGTGACCATCACGGTGGCACCGGTGACGACACCGGAGACCCCGCGCACCGGCCCGTGCGGCTCGGTGCCGGACGCCGGTTCCTTGCCGGAGCCTGCCGCGGCAGGTTCCGCGGCCGGTTCCACGGGCGGCGGCGGGAGGGAGCGCAGCCACCCCAGCAGCACCAGGGCCGCCGCGGCGTAGGCGGCCGTCGCCAGCAGGAACGGTCCGGCCAGTCGCGGGATGCCCCAGGCGTGGGCGAGCGCGCCGGTGGGGCCGACGAGGTTCGGTCCCGCGACCGCGCCCAGGGTCATGGCGACCAGCACGGTTCCGGTGGCCCGGCCGCGACGTCCGGGCGGGGCCAGCTCGGCACCGGCGTAGCGCGCGAGCAGCCCCGTGGACGTACCCGCGCCATACACGAAGAGCGCGGCCAGCAGCACGGCGGGCCGGTGGGCCGCCGCGCCCGCGACCACCCCCGCGCTGCCGGCCGCGGCCACGCCGTTGCCGAGCGCCAGCCCGACGCGGCGCCCCCGGTGCTGGCAGATCCGTCCGAGGGCCGCGGCGCCCAGGGCCGCGCCGATGGTGAACAGCGCGACCGGCAGCCCCGACAGGCTCGTGGAATCGAACAGATCCTGGGCGAGCAGGGCGCCGACCGTGATGCCGGCCGCCATGCCGGCACCGCCGAGGACCTGCGAGACGACGAGCACCCTCAGCGCGCGGCCCGCTGCCCGGGAGGCGTCCGCCGTCGCGGGCGGCGGGACCGTTGGGGTCATGCGGCCGACGGGGCCGGTGCCGCCGCGCCGTCCGGTCCCGGTGTCCCGGTGGGCTGCCCGGAGTCCGTCGCGCCGTCGGCCAGGGCCGCGATCTCCGCCAGGGACATGCCGAGTTCGTCGCGCAGGAACCGGACGATCGTCCAGTGCGGCACGGCGTCCTCGTCGAAGGGGCCGAACGCGGCCGTGTAGAGGGGGATCCAGCGCAGCGCCTCCTCGGCGGCCGTGGCCCGCCCTGGTGCCTCCTGGTAGGCGTCGTAGGAGATGCTCCGGTGGTGGATGAAGCGGCCGCCGGGCAGCCGCTCTTCGCACAGTTCCCGGTACTCGCGGGTCTGCAGGATGAGGTAGTGCCAGATCTCGTCGATGTCCTGCTCGACGGGGAGGAAGAGGCCGCCGAGCCGGTCCGGGTGGCGGGAGACCAGGTACAGGTAGCGCAGGCACTCGCGGACCTGGTGCCGGACGACGGCTTCGGCGGGGCCGCCGGGCTTGGCCAGGAAGTACCGGACCACCTCGTCGTACAGGACGGGGCCGAGCAGTTCCTCGGCGGTGGGAGCCGGTTCGGTGGCGGTGCCGGAGGGGGCGGGCGCTGCGGACGTGGGCATGGGAATCCTGTCGGGGTCGTGGCCGGGCCGGGCAAGTGCGCCCGGCCCGGGGAAGGATCGCCACGGGCCGGGAAAGGGGTCGCCGGGACCGTGGTCAGGACGGGTCGGGCGCGGTCAGCCAGGCGTACTTGCCGGAGCGCCCGATCGGTATGCGGGCACGGTGCTCCACCTGGCAGGAGCGCCCGGTCAGGACGGCGACGGAGGCGGCGAGCCGGGCGGTCTCGTCGGAGCCGAGCGGTACGCCGTCGAAGGTGGTGTACGCCAGCCGGCAGGTGTCGTCGCCGGTCAGGTGCAACTGGTGGAGGAAGACGCGGTCGCTGACACCGGTGATGCGGCTGTCGAGGTCGGCCTGGGCGACGGGGCCTTCGGGGGTGGGCAGGAGTTCCTTCTCCCGTCCGCAGAAGGAGACGATCCGCTCCGGGTCGGTGCTGCCGTCGTGGGTGCGGACGCAGTCGCCGGACCGGTAGCGGACCAGCGGCATGTACGGGTTGCGGACGCTGGTGACGATGAGGCTGTGGATGCCGCTGCCCGGTGCCACCGGGATCAGCTCGACGCTCATGTCCGTCAGATACGGCCGGTAGCGGCCTTCGGCGTCGCTGTAGAAGAGGTAGCCGAGTTCGGTGCTGCCGAAAAGGTCGACGACGGGGCAGTCGAAGTGCGACCGCAGGTAGGCGCGGACGTTCAGCGGTGTGTACTCGTAGGCGTGGACGATGCCCACCGGGCGGGGGAAGCCGTCCCACAGGCCCGAGGCGGAGACCTTGCCGATCAGATGGGCCAGGTGGTACCCGGAGCAGTCCAGGAGGTACGCGCCGTCGGGGTGGGCGCCGGCCACCTCCCTGATCTCGCCGAGCATGCGCTCGACGTCCTCGCGGTCCCAGTCGGCCGGGTCCAGGCGGCGGTTGAGGTACAGCGTGCGGTCGTCGAGCCAGCGTTCACCGGGGGTCGCGCCGGGCTTGCGGGCGTTGACGCGGGCCACGTGCTCGGTGGCCAGCACGGTGGTCAGCGAGACCCGCCGGGCCCCGGCATGCCAGGAGGCACCGAGTTCGGGGTGTTCCTGCCACAGGCGGTAGTAGGAGCGGAGCAGGAAGTAGGGCGGCCGGATGATCTGCATACGGGCGTGGTTGGTGCCCGTGGACAGCACGAATTCGGCCTCTCCCGTCTCCAGCGCGCGGGCCAGTCGCGGGGTCATCCAGTTGTCGGGGAAGCCCCGGGCGATCTCCGGCTTCTCCAGGATCGGGAAGTGACCCCGCTCGACGGAGGCGCGGTAGATCGGTATGTCGCGCACCTTGTCCAGCACGTCGGCACTCGGCATGCGGTTCACAGGGGGATCTCCGGGCGGTGTCGGCGGTGTGGCGGAGGGCTGCCGGCGCGGCGAGTCGCCGCGCCGGCAGCCCGGCGTGTCAGCGGAACGGCCCGGACGTCAGCGGGAGATACAACCGCTCTTCGCCGTGGCGCTGATGCAACCGTTCTTCGGCGCGGCGCTGATGCAGCCGTCCTTCGCCGCCTCGGCGGAGTTGACGGCGACCCAGCGCTGCCACACGGATTCCTCGGTCATGCGCTTGATGAGCTGGTCCATGGGAACCTCCGGAAGGTACGGGATTTAACGTTTCTGCACGAGCAGACGACCCAGGGCGTTGACGCTCGCCCATCGCCACCGAAGGTAAAGAGATGGTCAATCAGTAGTCAATGGAAAACAGGGCGGTTGGCTGGAAACACACCTTCGTGCGGGAAACACGCCTTCGCCCGGGAAACGCGCGCGCCGCCCGGAAACGCGGGCCACCGGGAAACGCCCGCGCCCGCACGGCGGTTGACACCCCGGCCCTACCGCAGTTCCGCCCGGAAGGCGACCGGGGTCTGACCGGTGTGCAGGTGGAAGAACTTGGAGAAGTTGGCCGCGTCGGGAAAGCCCACGGCCACCCCGACGCGGCCGATCGGCATGTCCGTGTGCGCGAGGAGGCGCTTGGCCTCCAGGACCACGCGTTTGTCGATGAAGCCCTTGGGGGTCTCGCCGGTGGCCGCGCGGACGGCGCGGACCAGGGTGCGGCGGGAGTAGCCGAGGGCGTCGGCGTAGGCGCTGACGCTGTGGTTGGTGGCGAAGCCCCGCTCGACGGCGTCCCGGAAGCGGATGAAGGTGCCGTCGGCGTGCTGCGGGGACGTTTCCGCGGAGCTGGCGGCGAGATGGGCCAGGCGCATCAGGCACGCGGTCAGGGTGTGCCGCAGGACGGCCGTGTGCAGGCTGAGCGGGAGGGTGGCGGTGTCCTCGTACTCGCGGCGGAGCTGGTCGAGGGCGGCCCGGAGCGCGGCGAGCTGCGCCGGACCGGGGTGCAGCAGCGGCGGCAGGTCGTAGCGGTACAGGCCCGTGGCCTCGACGGTGGAGCGGGGCAGAAAGCCGGGCTGCATGGTCAGGACGGTTCCGCGGTACTCGCACTCCCGGGAGAAGCGGTGGACCTGTCCGGGGCGGATCCACAGCAGGTCGCCGGCGCCGGCCTCGTACTCGGCGAAGTCGATCATGTGCCGTACGGGGCCGTCGGTGAAGAGCATGACCACGTGGAAGTCGATGCGGTGGACACGGTGCAGGGGGGCCTCGGCGTGCCAGGTGCGGTCGGTGCCCATGGGGCCGATCTGCATGCCGACACCGCCGACGGCCAGCTCGGCCGGGAAGGGGAAGGTTCTGATCCCGTCGCCGTCACCAGCCGCGCCACCGGTGTCCTCGCCCCCGGTTCCGCCGCCACCCTGCCCCATCATGCCCGCCATGCCCTTTTCTTACCGTTTCCGTCGTTCGATCACTGTCCCAGATTCACCACAGGCTGACACACCCCGACCTTTCCTCGAAAAAGTCAGACTTTTAAGTTTGAACACGTCAGGCCAGCCATCCCCCACTCAACGAGGACTTCTTGAAGATGACGACGCAGACCTCCGACGACTTCGAGTGGACCGACCTCGACCGGCGTGCCGTGGATACCGCCCGGCTGTTGGCGGCCGACGCGGTGCAGAAGGTGGGCAACGGACACCCCGGCACGGCGATGAGCCTGGCCCCTGCCGCGTACACGATCTTTCAGAAGGTGATGCGACACGACCCGGCGGACCCCGAGTGGACCGGCCGTGACCGCTTCGTCCTCTCCCCCGGCCACACCTCGCTGACCCTCTACACCCAGCTCTTCCTCGCCGGCTACGAGCTGGAGCTGGACGACCTGAAGGCGTTCCGCACCCACGGCTCGAAGACGCCGGGCCACCCCGAGTACGGGCACACCGCCGGTGTGGAGACCACCACCGGCCCGCTCGGCCAGGGCGTGGCCAACGCGGTCGGCATGGCGATGGCGGCCCGCTACGAGCGCGGCCTGTTCGACCCGGACGCCCCGGCCGGCACCTCCCCCTTCGACCACACCGTCTGGGCGATCGTCTCCGACGGCGACCTCCAGGAGGGCGTCTCCGCCGAGGCGTCCTCGCTGGCCGGCCACCAGAAGCTCGGCAACCTGGTCTTCCTCTACGACGACAACCACATCTGCATCGAGGGCGACACCGCCACCGCCTTCTCCGAGGACGTGCTGAAGCGGTACGAGGCCTACGGCTGGCACACCCAGCGCATCGAGCCCACCGCCGAGGGCGACATCGACGCCCCCGCCCTGTACGCCGCGCTGAAGGCCGCGCAGGCCGAGACCGACCGGCCCTCCATCATCGCGATGCGCACGATCATCGCCTGGCCCGCCCCGAACGCCCGGAACACCGAGGCCTCCCACGGCTCCGCGCTCGGCGAGGAGGAGGTCGCCGCCACCAAGCGCCTGCTCGGCTTCGACCCGGAGCGGACCTTCGAGGTGCCCGAGGAGGTCCTGGAGCACACCCGCCGGGCCCTGGACCGCGGTGCCGAGGCGCACGCGGCCTGGGACAAGCGGATCGCCGAGTGGCGCGCCGCCCGGCCGGAGCGGGCCGAGCTGTTCGACCGGGTGAGCAAGGGGGAGCTGCCCGCGGGCTGGGAGGACGCCCTGCCCGTCTTCGAGGAGGGCAAGTCGGTCGCCACCCGCGCCGCCTCCGGCAAGGTGCTCCAGGCCCTCGGCCCCGTCGTCCCCGAGCTGTGGGGCGGCTCCGCCGACCTGGCCGGCTCGAACAACACCACCATCGACAAGACCAGCTCCTTCCTGCCCGAGGGCAACCCGCTGCCCGAGGCCGACCCGTACGGCCGTACCGTGCACTTCGGCATCCGCGAGTTCTCCATGGCCGCGGAGATGAACGGCATCGCCCTGCACGGCAACACCCGGATCTACGGCGGCACGTTCCTCGTCTTCTCCGACTACATGCGCAACGCCGTGCGGATGTCGGCGCTGATGCAGCTGCCGGTGACCTACGTGTGGACGCACGACTCCATCGGCCTCGGCGAGGACGGCCCCACCCACCAGCCGGTCGAGCACCTGGCCTCGCTGCGCGCCATCCCGGGCCTGAACATCGTCCGCCCGGCCGACGCCAACGAGACCGCGATCGCCTGGGCCGAGATCCTGAAGAGGCACGCCACGCACCCGGCCCCGCACGGGCTCGCGCTGACCCGCCAGGGCGTGCCGGTGTACGCGCCGAACGAGGACGCGGCCAAGGGCGGCTACGTACTGCGCGAGTCCTCGACGGAGGTCCCGGAGGTGATCATCATCGCTACGGGCTCCGAGGTGCACCTGGCCGTGGCCGCGCGGGAGCTGCTGGAGGCCGCGGGGACCGGCACCCGGGTGGTGTCGATGCCGTCCGTGGAGTGGT
The DNA here is from genome assembly GCF_039532885.1 of Streptomyces nogalater. NCBI lineage: Bacteria > Bacillati > Actinomycetota > Actinomycetes > Kitasatosporales > Streptomycetaceae > Streptomyces > Streptomyces nogalater. The sequence goes on from NZ_BAAASM010000002.1 coordinate 17,182, forward strand.
TCGAGGAGCAGCCGCGCGAGTACCGCGAGCGGGTGCTGCCGCCGGCCGTGAAGGCCCGCGTCGCCGTCGAGGCCGGGATCGGCCTGACCTGGTACCGCTACGTCGGCGACGCCGGACGCATCGTGTCGCTGGAGCACTTCGGTGCCTCCGCGGACGCCAAGACCCTGTTCGCCGAGTACGGCTTCACCCCCGAGAACGTCGCCGCGAAGGCCCGCGAGTCGCTCGCCGCCGCGCGCGCCTGACACCGACCGCACGCACCACCGAGACCGGCGCACACCGCGCCCGATACCGACGCAGAAGTAGAAAGATGAGCACAGTGACCGAAGCAATCGCGACCCCGGGAGCCCTCAAGCGCCTCGCCGACGAGGGCGTGTCCATCTGGCTGGACGACCTGTCGCGCAAGCGGATCACCTCGGGCAGCCTCGCCGAGCTGGTGGCGAGCGGAAGCGCCGTCGGTGTCACCACGAACCCGTCCATCTTCCAGGCCGCCATCGGCTCCGGGGAGGGCTACGAGGAGCAGCTCGCCGACCTCGCCGTCCGCGGGGTCACCGTGGACGAGGCCGTGCGGATGATGACCACCGCCGACGTGCGCGACGCCGCCGACATCCTGCGGGACGTGTACGACACCACCGGTGGCCGGGACGGCCGGGTCTCCATCGAGGTCGACCCGCGTCTGGCCCACAACACCAAGGCGACCGTCGCCGAGGCCAAGCAGCTGGCCTGGCTGGTCGACCGGCCCAACGTGATGATCAAGATCCCGGCGACCAAGGCCGGTCTGCCCGCGATCACCGAGGTGATCGGCCTCGGCATCAGCGTCAACGTGACCCTGATCTTCTCCCTGGAGCGCTACCGCGAGGTCATGGCCGCCTACCTGGCCGGCCTGGAGAAGGCCCGCGAGCGCGGCATCGACCTGTCCGGCATCCACTCGGTGGCGTCCTTCTTCGTCTCCCGCGTGGACAGCGAGATCGACAAGCGGCTCACCGCCTTCGGCACCGACAAGGCCCTGGCCCTCAAGGGCCGCGCGGCCCTCGCCAACGCCCGGCTGGCCTACGAGGCGTACGAGGAGGTCTTCGCCTCCGACCGCTGGCAGGCCCTCCAGGACGCGGGCGCCCACAAGCAGCGCCCGCTGTGGGCCTCCACCGGTGTGAAGGACCCGGCGTACAAGGACACGCTGTACGTGGACGAGCTGGTCGCGCCCGGCACGGTCAACACCATGCCCGAGGCCACCCTGAACGCCGTAGCCGACCACGGCGAGATCACCGGCGACACGGTGACCGGCGGCTACGAGCGGGCCCGCGCCGACCTGGCCGCCGTGGAGCGGCTCGGCATCTCCTACGACGAGGTCGTCCAGCAGCTGGAGGACGAGGGCGTCGCCAAGTTCGAGGCGGCCTGGCAGGAGCTGCTGGACGCCGTCGCCACGTCCCTGAAGAGCAAGGGAGCTGACGCCCGATGACCGACAACGCCCCCGCCGCCCAGGCATCCGACGAGGTGCGCGTGCCGGTGATCCCGGCCGCCGACTGGGCGAACCCGCTGCGGGACGCCCGCGACCGCCGGCTCCCCCGCATCGCCGGGCCGTCGGGCCTGGTCATCTTCGGCGTGACCGGCGACCTGTCCCGCAAGAAGCTGATGCCGGCCGTCTACGACCTGGCCAACCGCGGACTGCTGCCGCCGGGCTTCTCCCTCGTCGGGTTCGCCCGCCGCGAGTGGGAGGACCAGGACTTCGCGCAGGTCGTCCACGACGCCGTACGCGAGCACGCCCGCACCCCCTTCCGCGAGGAGGTGTGGCAGCAGCTCGCCGAGGGCATGCGGTTCATCCCCGGCGACTTCGACGACGACACCGCCTTCAAGCAGCTGAAGGACGCCGTCGAGGAACTGGACGCCTCCCGGGGCACCGGCGGCAACTTCGCCTTCTACCTCTCCGTGCCGCCGAAGTTCTTCCCGAAGGTCGTGCAGCAGCTGAAGAAGCACGGCCTGGCGAACCCGCCCGAGGGTTCCTGGCGGCGCGCGGTCATCGAGAAGCCGTTCGGGCACGATCTGGCGAGTGCCTGCGAGCTGAACGCGATCGTGCACGAGGTGTTCGAACCGGACCAGGTGTTCCGGATCGACCACTACCTCGGCAAGGAGACCGTCCAGAACATCCTGGCGCTGCGCTTCGCCAACCAGATGTACGAGCCGATCTGGAACCGCTCCTACGTCGACCACGTGCAGATCACCATGGCCGAGGACATCGGCATCGGCGGCCGGGCCGGCTACTACGACGGCATCGGCGCCGCCCGCGACGTCATCCAGAACCACCTGCTCCAGCTGATGGCGCTCACCGCCATGGAGGAGCCGATCGCGTTCGACGCCGAGGCGCTGCTCACCGAGAAGCTGAAGGTGCTGAAGTCGGTGCGGCTGCCGGAGGACCTGGGCCGGCACACCGTGCGCGGCCAGTACGCGGCGGGCTGGCAGGGCGGCGAGAAGGTCGTCGGCTATCTGGAGGAGGACGGCATCGACCCCAAGTCGAAGACCGACACCTTCGCCGCGATCAAGCTGGGCATCGACAACCGCCGCTGGGCGGGCGTCCCCTTCTACCTGCGCACCGGCAAGCGGCTGGGCCGCCGGGTCACCGAGATCGCGGTGGTCTTCAAGCGGGCCCCGCACTCCCCGTTCGACTCCACCGCCACCGAGGAGCTGGGCCAGAACGCCATCGTCATCCGGGTCCAGCCCGACGAGGGCATGACCGTCCGGTTCGGGTCGAAGGTGCCCGGCACCTCGATGGAGATCCGGGACGTGTCGATGGACTTCGCCTACGGCGAGTCGTTCACCGAGTCGAGCCCGGAGGCGTACGAGCGGCTCATCCTGGACGTGCTGCTCGGCGACGCCAACCTCTTCCCCCGCCACCAGGAGGTGGAGGAGTCCTGGAAGATCCTCGACCCGATCGAGGAGTACTGGGCGGCGCGCGGCAGGCCCGCGCAGTACGCGTCGGGCAGCTGGGGACCGAGGGAAGCCGACGAGATGCTCGCACGAGACGGACGGAGCTGGCGCAGGCCATGAAGATCGACCTGACCGACACCACGGCAAGCAAGATCAACAAGGCGTTGGTGCAGGGCCGCCGCGCCATCGGCACGCCCGCCGTGGGCATGGTCCTGACGATGGTCATCGTCACGGACGAGGAGAACGCCTACGACTCGATCAAGGCCGCCGAGGACGCCTCGCGCGAACACCCCTCGCGGACCCTGGTCGTCATCAAGCGGCACGCCCGCACCCTGCGCGACCGCACCCACTCCCGGCTGGACGCCGAGGTACGGGTCGGCTCCGAGGCCGGCACCGGCGAGACGGTGGTCCTGCGCACCTACGGCGAGGTGTCCGACCACGCCGACTCGGTGGTGCTGCCGCTGCTGCTGCCGGACGCCCCGGTCGTCGTGTGGTGGCCGGTGGACGCCCCCGAGGCCCCGGCCAAGGACCCGCTGGGCGCGCTCGCCCAGCGCCGGATCACCGACCTGTACGCCGTCGACCGGCCGCTGGAGGTCCTCGACACCCGCGCCCGCTGCTACGCGCCCGGCGACACCGACCTGGCCTGGACCCGGCTGACCCTGTGGCGGTCGATGCTGGCCGCCGCCCTGGACCAGGCCCGGGTGCCGGTGACGTCGGCGGCCGTGGAGGCGGAGGCCGAGAACCCCAGCGCCGAGCTGCTCGCGCGCTGGCTCCAGGCCCGCCTGAAGGTGACCGTGGACCGGGTCCACAGCGCCGGCCCGTTCGTGACGACCGTCCGTCTGGGCACCGCGAACGGCGACATCGTCGTGGACCGGCCCGAGGGCCCGCTGGCCACGCTGACCCTGCCCGGCCAGCCGCCGCGCACCCTCGCCCTGAAGGTCCGCGCCACCTCCGAACTCATCGCCGAGGAGCTGCGCCGCCTCGACGCCGACGAGATGTACGCCATCGCCCTCCAGGGCGAGGCCCCCAAGGAGAACGCCTGAGATGGCAGAGTTCCCGAAGCTCACCCACCGCCCCGAGTGGACGGCCCTCGCCGACCACCGCGCCCAGGGCCGTCCGCACCTGCGCGAGCTGTTCGCGGCGGACCCCGGCCGCGCCGAGCGGTACGTCGTACGGGTCGGTGACCTGTACATCGACTACAGCAAGCAGCTGATCACCGACGAGACCCTGGCCCTGCTCCAGGAACTCGCCACCGCCACCGGCGTGTTCGCGCTGCGGGACGCCATGTTCCGCGGCGAGAAGATCAACGTCACGGAGAACCGGGCGGTGCTGCACACCGCGCTGCGCGCCCCGCGGGACGCCGTGATCGAGGTCGACGGCGAGAACGTGGTGCCCAAGGTGCACGCGGTGCTGGACAGGATGGCCGGCTTCGCCGAGCGGGTCCGCTCCGGCGAGTGGACCGGACACACCGGCCGGCCGATCCGCGCCATCGTCAACATCGGCATCGGCGGCTCCGACCTCGGGCCGGCGATGGCCTACGAGGCGCTGCGCCCCTACACCGCGCGCGACCTGACCTTCCGGTTCGTGTCGAACGTGGACGGCGCCGACCTGCACGAGGCGATCCGCGACCTGGACCCGGCTGAGACGCTGTTCATCGTGGCGTCCAAGACGTTCACGACGATCGAGACGATCACGAACGCCACCTCGGCGCGTTCCTGGCTGCTCAGGGCCTTCGACGGCGACGAGAAGGCCGTGGCGAAGCACTTCGTGGCGCTGTCCACGAACGCCGGGAAGGTCGCCGAGTTCGGCATCGACACGGACAACATGTTCGAGTTCTGGGACTGGGTCGGCGGCCGGTACTCGTACGACTCCGCGATCGGGCTGTCCCTGATGATCGCGATCGGGCCGGACCGGTTCCGGGAGATGCTCGACGGCTTCCATCTGATGGACGAGCACTTCCGCACCGCGCCCGCCGAGGCCAACGCGCCCCTGCTGCTGGGCCTGCTGGGCATCTGGTACGGCAACTTCCACGACGCCCAGTCGCACGCCGTGCTGCCGTACTCGCACTACCTGTCCAAGTTCACCGCCTACCTCCAGCAGCTGGACATGGAGTCCAACGGCAAGTACGTCGCCCGCGACGGCCACCCCGTGGACTGGCAGACCGGACCGGTGGTCTGGGGCACGCCCGGCACCAACGGGCAGCACGCCTACTACCAGTTGATCCACCAGGGCACCAAGCTGATCCCGGCGGACTTCATCGGCTTCGCCGAGCCGGTCGCCGAGCTGAGCGGTGAACTCAAGGCCCAGCACGACCTGTTGATGGCCAACTTCTTCGCCCAGACCCAGGCGCTCGCCTTCGGCAAGACCGCCGAGGAGGTCCGCGCGGAAGGCGTCGCCGAGGAGCAGGTGGCGCACCGCACCTTCCGCGGCGACCACCCGACCACCACCATCCTGGCCACCGAGCTGACCCCGTCCGTGCTCGGCCAGCTCATCGCCCTCTACGAGCACAAGGTGTTCGTGCAGGGCGCGGTGTGGAACATCGACTCCTTCGACCAGTGGGGCGTGGAGCTGGGCAAGGTCCTCGCCAAGCGCGTCGAACCCGCGCTCACCGAGGGCGCCGACGTCCCCGGTCTCGACCCGTCCAGCACCGCTCTCGTCGCCGCCTACCGCACTCTCAAGAACGCATCGGAGAACTGATCATGCAGCTCGGTCTCATCGGTCTCGGCAAGATGGGCGGCAACATGCGCGAGCGGATCCGCCGCGCCGGCCACACCGTCATCGGCTACGACCGCAATCCGGAGGTCTCCGACGTCAAGAGCCTCGCCGAACTGGTCGAGAAGCTCGACGCGCCCCGCCATGTGTGGGTGATGGTCCCGGCCGGCACCGCCACCCAGACCGTCATCGACGAACTCGGCGACCTGCTCTCCCCCGGTGACACCGTCATCGACGGCGGCAACTCCCGCTGGACGGACGACGAGAAGCACGCCGCCGCGCTCGGCATCAAGGGCATCGGCTTCGTCGACGCCGGCGTCTCCGGCGGGGTGTGGGGCCTGAAGAACGGCTACGCGCTCATGGTCGGCGGCGAGAAGGAGCACGTGGACCGGCTGCGGCCGATCTTCGACGCGCTCAAGCCGGAGGGTCCGTACGGCTATGTGCACGCGGGCCGGGTCGGCGCCGGCCACTTCTCCAAGATGGTCCACAACGGCATCGAGTACGCCATGATGCAGGCCTACGCCGAGGGCTGGGAGCTGCTGGAGAAGGTGCATTCCGTGGACAACGTCCGCGAGGTGTTCCGCTCCTGGCAGGAGGGCACGGTGATCCGGTCCTGGCTGCTGGACCTCGCGGTCAACGCCCTCGACGAGGACGAGCACCTTGAGGACCTGCGCGGTTACGCGGAGGACTCCGGCGAGGGCCGCTGGACGGTGGAGGCGGCCATCGACAACGCCGTGCCGCTGCCCGCGATCACCGCGTCCCTCTTCGCACGGTTCGCCTCGCGCCAGGACGACTCCCCGCAGATGAAGATGATCGCCGCGCTGCGCAACCAGTTCGGTGGCCACGCGGTCGAGAAGAAGGGCTGACCCGCCGTGGGGGACCTGCTGCTGGTCCGCCACGGTGAGACGGAGTGGAGCAGGTCGGGACAGCACACCAGCTGGACCGACCTGCCGCTGACCGGACAGGGCGAGGAACAGGCCAAGTCCCTCGCCCCGCTCCTCACCGGCCGGACCTTCGCCCGCGCGCTGTCCAGCCCGCTGGGCCGTGCGCTGCGCACCGCCGAACTGGCCGGCCTCGTCGGCATCGAGACCGATCCCGACCTGCACGAGTGGGACTACGGCGGCTACGAGGGCGTCACCACCGTCGAGATCCACCGCACCCGCCCCGCCTGGGACCTGTGGACCGACGGTGTCCCGCCCGGCCCCGAGGGGCACCCCGGGGAGTCCCCGGCCGGCATCGGCGCCCGCGCCGACCGGGTCCTGGCCCGCGTGGAGCCGGCGCTGGCCGAGGGGGACGTGGTCCTCGTCGCCCACGCCCACTTCCTGCGCGTCCTCACCGCCCGCCGGCTGGGCCTGCCGCCCGCCGAGGGCCGCCTGTTCCAGCTGGCCACGGCCACGGTCAGCCGCCTGTCCACGGAACACGGCCGCCCGGTGATCGCGGAGTGGAACGTCCGGCCGTAGCGGGGGTATCGCCGAGGTAAGCCCAAAAGGGGCCACGGGATGATCTTGCTCCGTGAGTGATCAGCAGAATTCTGGTGTGCGCGGCGGTGGCTGGCTGGCCCGTTTCCTTGAGCGTCGGCGGGACGCTCGTCGTAGACGGGGGCCGCGGCGGTTGTCGTGGGATGAGGCAGCGGAACGGGCGGCTGACGATCTGTGCGGCGGGAGCTGGCGGGAGCGGCCACGCCGAAGGTCTCCGGAGGAGGCTGCCGAACGCGCCGCCGATTACCTGGAAGGCCGGTAGGAGCGATCGCTGTTCAGCACAGGACGTGCCGCCCGTAGCGCACAAGGGGCTCGGCGAGCGGGCGGTTGCAGACCTCGCAGAACGGACCCCCGTCCGCGGGCCTGGGCACTGGCCGCACGGGCGGCAGCGGGGTGGGCTTCCAGGGCCGGGCTGGTCGGGTGGCGGCTTCGTGGCGCCACCGCTCGGCCTGTTCCTGCTGGCGTCGGGCCTGGTCGGCCTCCCACCGTACGCGGGCGGCCTGTTCGGCCAGACGCTCGGTCATCGCGGGCGGGAACGTCACGCCGTCGGCGTCCAGGCCGAGGTCGGCGAGCGGGAAGCGTTCGCGAACAACCGGGTCGCCGGCGCACGGCGGGTGGTGCGGCGCGAAGAGGCACAGGTCCTTCGTCCACCACTGCGGGCCGCGCTCGTGGGGCTCCCCAAGCCGAGCCTCGGCTGTCTCATCGCGGTGATAGAGCGTCCAGGCCGGAGTGCCCTCGGCGAACAGGACGTGCGGGATACGGGTGTCCGGGCGCATGAACCACACGTCCCGCACGCCGGCGGCGGCGTAGTCGCGATGCCGGGCTTGCCACAGCTCGTCGGTGATCAGCTCGCGCTGGGCTTCCAGCGCCAGCCGGGCGCCGTCGTCGAGGACGACGTGAACGTCCGCGCGCCGGTTACGCTGCTCGGTCCACTGCTCCATCCGCACCTGAGCGACGTTGGGCTGGGCAGCCGCCCAGCGGGCGAGCCGGTTCTTGGCGTTGATGTGCCAGACGGTCTCGCGGTGGTGCCCGCGGGGTGGGGCCATGCCGGCTGGGTGGGCGAAGTGCGGCCGGACCAGACCGCCGATCCGGCCGCGGGCCAGCAGCGGCACCTTCGTGCCCGCCGGGGCATCGATGCCGTGCCAGCAGTAGAAGCACACCACCGTCTCTCGCCGCCCGTAGCCGAGCGTCCGCCACTGCTCCAGTGGGCGGTCGCCGATGTGGACCTCGCGCTGCGTCTCCAGGTCGAACCCCACCACCAGCAGATCGTCCAGCACCGGACACTCATCTCAACCCGCCCGAATCGCGTACACGCAGAGCATTGCAACGGGCACTGACAGTCCCTCCCCTCAAGTCCGCACGGCAGAACCGCATTCGGGCAGATGCTCGGGTCGCTCAGCGTGCCGCCGCGGCCTCGACCCCGGTGCGTGGCTCGGGAACCGCGCCGCCGGCCTGGAGGGCGGCGAAGTCGGCGTGGGCCTGTTCGACGGCTTCGGGGTACGCCTCGCGTTTGGCGTGTTCGGCGAGCGCCCGGTAGATGCTGGCGACGGACGGGCTGTGGCCCTTGCGCTTGCCGGTGGGGATGATCAGGTCGGGCTGGATTTGCTCGACGGACTCACCGAGTGCCCGGCGCCGCAGCACGGTGTGGAGCATGTCGTCGGTGATGACCGGCGGCCGGCCGCCGTGCTTGCCCTTGCGGGCCGCGGTGTCGAGCCCTTCGAGGGTGGACTCGCGGATGTTCTCCCGCTCGGTCTCCGCCATCGCGGCGAAGAACGCGAACAGCAGCTTCCCCGGGCCGGTGGGGTCGTAGATGCCGGGCAGGGGCCCGGCGAGCATCTCCAGGATGAGGCCGTGGGCGGTGAGGTGGTCGGCGAGCGCGGTGAGCTCGGCGGCGTCGCGGCCGAGGCGCTTCATCTCGTACACAGTGAAGATGACCCGGCAGTGCGGGGCGTGCGCCTTGACCTCCCGCGCGGTCCGCAGCGCCTCCTCGAACTTGGGCCGTACGCGGATGCGGGTGCTGATCTTCTCGCTGAAGATCTTGTCCCTCGGGATGCCGTGCTTGCTGAGCGCGTCGAGCTGGGAGTCGAGTTCCTGCCCGAGGGGCGAGCACCGCGCGTACCCGATGCGGATGTCCGCGCTCGGCAGGTCCGGGTCGATCGGAGCTGGCGGCGGGGTGCCCGGCCGCCACGGCCGGCCCGGGCCGCGGTCGGCCGGGGTCGGCACCCGCAGCGCCTTCTTCAGCCGGGGCACCAGGGTGAAGCGGCGGGTGTGGTAAGCGGAGGCGACCGCGCCGCCGCGCGAGCGGCACGGCGAGCCGGGCTGCGCGTCACACTTCGGACAGGCGTGCTGTTCGACGTCGTTGGCGTCCGACCGGTCGGTTGGCGAGGTCTGCTGAGGGTCCGTCATGGGCCCGGATTTTCGCACAATGCAAGTCTCATAAGGAGGTCTGACCCGCTTTCGAGTGAGAACGGGTTCTGAGAACGAATCCGGGTTCGGCGACACCCCGGCGGCCCGTTCTCGATCTTGCTCGCGCAAAGGACCGTTTGTGAGAGTAGCCGCGCGTACGGCTCTGGCCATCGCTTGCGGTCGGGAAAGATCACCATGGCGCGGTCGACGGTGTCGCGGCCATCTGTTCGAGCTTCGCAATGAGGAGCCGCGCGTCGGCGACCGCGTCGTGGGGGCCGCCGAGCGCCTGGTTGCGGTAGGCGCCGCGCTTGACCGACCAGAGTCCCCGCCACACCGCGTACGGCACCATCGCGTCCTCCCACCGGACCCAGCCAAGCCACTCGTCCGCCTTCGCGGCGTCGCCGTGGTGGTGGCGGTGGAGTTCGCGCTCGAAGACGCCGCGGTCGAAGTCCATCTTGTAGGCGACCGCGATCCGGCCGTGGAGGACGTCGGTAAGGCGGGGCAGCAGTTCGCCGAAAACGGGGGTCTGGGCGAGGCGGTCCGGGGTGATGCCGTGCACGGCAACGGCGGCCGGCTCCAGGACGGCGTTCGGCTGGACGTACTCGTTGAAGACCACGGTGCCGCGGCGGTCGACGGCGGCGATCTGCACCGCGTACGCGTTCTCCAGCCCGGTGGTCTCCACATCGACGGCCAGCAGCGAGTCGTCGGCGAGGAGGCGGCGGGCCCAGGCGGCGACCTGCTCGCGCTCGCGGGTCCATGACGGCGGGCGCCGCAGGACCCGGATCGCGTCGTCCAGGTCGCGGTGGGCCTCGCGGGTTCCCTGGACCCGCCACAGCGGCCTGCCGCCGTCCGACTCGGCCGTCACGGTGCCCCGGTAGACCGTGGCCTCGTACAGCGACCAGGTCGGGCGGTCGGTGTCGGCTGGCCGTACGAACTGCACCGGCTGCTCGTCGATGTCGCGGACGAACAGGTCTTCCCAGCGGGCGGGGTCCTCGGTCTGTTCGGCAGTGGTCACGGGCGCCTCACGCTCGGGCGGCGATGCGCTCGCCGAGCTCGGCGGCGGCCGGGCTGTCGGGGATCGAGGGCAGGCGGGCGGCGATGTTGGTCAGGCCGTCGTTGATGCGGACGGACTGCACGCCGTCGGCGCAGTCGAGGAACTCGCTCCAGGTGGCCAGGGCGGTTTCGGTGTTGCCGCGTTTGAGCTGGACGTGGCCGAGGTCGGCGAGCACGATCGCGCGGGTGCGCTTGCGGTCGAGGCCGTGGATGTCGAGGGCGAGGTGGAGGTGTTCCTCGGCGGCGGCGAGGTCGCCGAGCTTGGCGTGGATCATGCCGGACTCGTGGGCCCACCGGCCGAGACTGTAGTGGCTCGCCCACGACTGGCCGGGCAGGGCGGGGGCGTGCTCGATGGCGGCCTGGGCGGAGGTGAGGAGCTTGGCGGCGGTGGTGTGGTCGCCGTCTGCGGCTGCCGCGCGGGCGTAGGTGTTGCGGTAGTACGCGAGCGCCTTGGGGTTGGTCAGCTTCCGGCCGCGCTGTTCGCACGCTTCGGCGAGCCGTACGGCGGTGGGGATGTGCCCGAGGTCGATGGCCTGGTCCGCCAGCCCGCGCAGGGCGGTCGCGGCGAGTTCGTTCTCGCCGGCCTCGGCGGCGAGCCGGTAGCTGTGCAGGTGGTACTTCTGGCTCAGGCCCTGGTTGCCTTCGTCGCGGGCCATCCAGCCGATCAGGTGCACCAGCTCGCTGGTCGCGGCGAACAGTTCCCGGCCGGTCTTGTCGGTGTACCGGCCGTCCAGCCACCTCTTCACGTCCACGGTCAGGTATCGCACCGCAAGGTGGCGGGCATGACCGCCGCCGAGCTCGGAGGCCGCATCCCCGAGGGTGGTGGTCATCGTGCGGACCGCGGCGACCTCGCCCATGCCGACGGAGACGGGGCCGGGCCTGTTCGCGCGGCGGGTGACCGCCTCGGCGTCGGGGAGGTCGAGCGCGGCCAGGCCGACAGCGGCGGATGCCGCGAGGAACTGCCGTCGGTCCACGTCGGTGCCTCCCAGGAGCATGACCGAGGTCACGGTATCGGCGAACTGGCCCCCATTGTCCTCGGACAGATCGATGTTGAGGACCTGTTCGATGAACGGCAGCCACACCCGGGGAACCCGTAACCCCTTCTCCCACCGGTAGACCTGCTGCCGGTCGAGAAACCCCGTCTTCCCCCAACGCGCCGCCGACAGCTCGTCCGCGAGCTTCTCCTGGCTGCATCTGGGGCGCCGTGCTTCGCGTGCGGCGCGGATGCGTTCCCCGATGGTCATGTCCGGCCCGATCGTCGGTCCTGGTTCATAACTGGCCTACAGCTGGCAGACATTCTGGCAGCTCCCCACGGCCTGCGTCTGCGCGTTGACTGATGGTCACCAGCTCGGCGACACAGACAGCCGGGCAACGAGCGGAAGGAAGTCCGCCATGGGCGAGAACACCACCCCGGTCTACCAGGCCCCCGTCGTCCTCGACGCCGGCGCCGTCGTCGTGGTGACGCTGGGCACCAACAACTTCGACACCGCCGACGACACCCAGTACAAGAACGCCTGACCCGCGAACGGCCGGGGCCCGGTGGGGAATCGAGTGCCACGCCCTGACCCCGGCAAGGAGGCGCCGGGCCTGCTTCGTTCTCGTGCTGGGGCACGAGGGCGGGCGGCCCGGCGCCTTCGCCTTTCGACACGCATGGAGGAAGGAGAGGTGCACCGATGAGGTGGAGCGCGGGGTGGTACGGGGCCGCCGGGAGCGACCGGCGGCCCGCCGGAGGCCGGGCGGTGCCCGGCCTGGACAGCATGTGGACGTGCGGGTGGCCGACGGCCCGGATCAGTGCGGTGGGCGACGAGTGGGCGGCACTGGCGGTGATCGGCGAGTGCGGCGCCGACGAGACCCAGCTGCGCGACGCGCTGCCGGTCGTACGGGCGAAGGGCTGGCGGGCGCTGACCCGCTGGCCCGGCTCGTACCTCGTCGTCGCCCGCAGCGGCGAGACGCTGGCGGTCATCGGGGATCTCGCCGGGCAGCACCCGGTGTACTACCAGACCGACGCGGCTGGCACGTGGTGGGCGACCGCCGCGTCCGCGCTCGCGGCGCTGGACGGCGCCCCGGTCGACGTGACCGCGCTCGCCGCCCACCTGGCCTTCGGGCAACCCGATGTACTCGCCGGCCGAAGCCTGTTCCGCGACGTCGCGCGGGTGCCCGGCGGGCACCTGCTGCTGCTCGGCCCCGACGGGGCGGCGGTGGAGCGGTACGAGCCGGTCTCCTACCCGCGGGTGGACCTGCGCGAGCAGGCGCCGGTGGTGCGGGCCGCGCTCGCCGAGGCTGTTGCCGCACGGATCGACGGCCGGTCGGTCAGCTCAGACCTGGCGGGGCTGGACTCCACCACGCTCGCCTGCCTGGCCGCCCAGCGGGGGCCGGTGGCCGCGGTGACGTTCGCCGACGAACGCCTGCGTGCCGACGACCTCGCGTTCGCGGCCCGCACCGCGGCCACCGTGCCGGGGCTCACCCACCATACGGTCCCCGGCTCCGCGGGCACGGTGTACTACGCGGGCCTTGACGACTTGTCCGCCCTGCCGGTCACCGACGTCCCGAACGCGTACGCGGTCACCGCCTCGATCAAGCGGGCCGTCCTGGACACGGTCGCCGCGAACACCCCAGGCCCGGGGGTGCACTTCACCGGCGCGGCCGGCGACGCGGTCCTGTCCGCCCCCTCCTCCTACCTCGCGGATCTGCTGCGCGAGCGGCGGCACCGCCGGGCCTTGCAGCACGCCCTCGCTCACGCCCGCCTGCGGCACACCTCCGCCTTCCACGTACTCGCCCGCGTCCGCCCGGCCTCCCGGATCGACCTGGCCGGGGCGTGGTGGCACACGGCCGCCGAACTACGGGGCCCGGCCCGGGACTGGATTCCGCAGGCCCAGCGCCCGCTCGCCTGGACGCCGCTGCTGGCCTCCGCGGACTGGATGACCCACGGCGCCCGGCTGATGCTCGCCTCCGCCCTGGACGAGGCCGCAGGCGCGCTCGCCGACGCCCCGGCCCGGCTGGCCGAGTGGTCCGATCAGCAGGACCTCGCGCGGGTCGGTGCGGACACCGCCGGGTGGCGGACGCTCGCGCTCGCCGGGCACGGCATCGATCTGGCCGTCCCGTTCCTCGACAACGAGGTGATCCGCGCCTGCCTCGCCGTGCCCGCCGACGAGCGCGGCGCCCCTGGCGCCTACAAGCCGCTGCTCGACGCGGCGTTCACCGGCAGCCGGGTCGTGCCCGGCTTCGTGCTGGCCCGTACGACGAAGGGCGGGTTCAACGCCCTCGCGTACGCGGGCCTGCGCGACAACGCGCCCGTTCTGAGGGACCTGCTGGGGCCGTCGTCGCAGCTGGCCGCGCTCGGGCTGGTCACCGAACAGCCCGTCGCCGACGCGCTCGCCCGGGCCGCGGCCGGGCAGCCCACCGCCCAGGGCGCCCTGCATCTGGTGGTGGCCGCCGAGGTGTGGCTGCGGCAGCACCACGCCGCCCGGGCGGCGTGGTGGGAGGAGGTGAGCGGCCGTGTGGCGGCTGCGTGAGACCGCCCACCCCGTGCTCACCGACGAGGGCGGCGCGATCCTCAGCGAGCAGACCGGCCGCTGGGCCTACCTGACGCCGTCCGCGTCGGCCGCAGTGATGCTGCTACTCGCCTCCACCAGCCAGGAGGAGGCCGCCGCCCGGTTCGCCGAGCGGTACGGCATCGGCGCCGGGCAGGCCGCCGCCGACGTCCGTACGGTCGCCGAGACACTGGCCGCGCAGGGCCTCGCTCACGACGGGGAAGCGGCGGCCCAGCCGGGCCGTCGCTGGTGGAAGGGGTGGCGGTCGTGACCAGCATGGAGGCGTACTCCACTATCCGGACCGGCACGTATCCCGAGCGCCTGGCCGCCGCGGCCGGGCTCGCGCTCGCCCTGGTCCTGCTCAAGCTGCCGTTCCGGCACACCGTCCGCGCCGCACGTCTCGCCCGCCGCCTGGGCCGGCGCGAGCTCGACGCGGCCCGGGCCGAGAACCTCGTCGGCGCCGTACGGCACACCGCCCGCTGGTGGCCCGGACGGGCCGCCTGCATGGAGACCTCGCTGGGCGCCGTGCTCGCCGCCGCCCTGCTCGGCCGCCGTCTCGACTGGTGCCTCGGGGCCCGGTTCGCCCCGCCGCCGGTCGAGTACCACGCCTGGGCCGAGCTGCCCGGGCACGGCCCCGTCGGCGAGTACACCGCCGCCGGATGGCACCACCACACCGCCCTCACGATCTGACCCGCCAGCCGTTCGCCCGGGCGCGTGTCCTTCACCCGCCCGGAGCAGTTGTCGCATACGAGTGCCCTTAGCCCCTCGAAGGAGTGAGCAGTGACCGCCGTCGCCGACGCCGCCACGACTGTCCCCGAACGCCACTACACCCACCACGACGGCCGCGGCTCCACCCCGCACCGCTCCAACCCGGTCGTGATCCACCGCGAGCTCACCACCCTCGACGTCCACGGCGGCATGAACGTCGTCGAGTTCGGCACCGGCTCCGGCTACTCCGGCGCGCTGCTCGCCGAGCTCGTCGGCCCCACCGGCACGGTGACCAGCCTCGACATCGACGCCTACCTCGTGCGCTGGGCGAACCTCATCCACCACGAGCGCGGCCTCGACCACATCCGCTGCCACGTCGCCGACGGCACCGCCGGCTTCCCCGAGCGCGCGCCGTACGACCGGATGGTGGCCTGGTGCACCCCGCCGCTGCTGCCCAAAGCATGGGTGGACCAGGCCGCCGACGGCGGCCTGATCGTCGCCCCTCTCCCGATCGCGACCGTGCCCAACATGACGGTCGTCGCCAAGATCCGCGTGAGCGGCGGCGAGCCGGCCGTCGAGGCCGTGTTCACCGGCGGGTACATCGAGGCGACCGGCTCCCCGAAGGACAACCTCGACCTGCCCGGCCGGTGGGTGGACTGGGAGAACCGCACCCCCGCCCCGTCGTGGATCTCCATCGCCTGGCGCGAGCGCGACGACCACCTCCACACCGGCGCCCGCACCGCGCTCGCCCGCCTGCTCAAGGACGCCCACACCGAGCCGTACGACGGGGGCGAACTCAACTGGCCGTCCTGGCGGACCTTCGCCGCCCACCTCGCCGACCCACAGCTCACCATGGCCGGGCTCACCCCGGACCTGTGGGCCATCGGCCACTCCACCCCGACCACGGCCGCCGTCCTCCAGCAGGACGGCACGATCCTCGCCGACCGGCCCGACTCCCCGTCCCTCACGGTCCTGCGCCACTGGCTGACCGCCTGGGAGGCCGCCGGACGCCCCGCCCCCGATACCTACACCCCCGCCCTCGCCCGCGGCGCGGACGGCTGGCACCTGCGCCTGTCCCGATAGACCGGCAGGCCGCCACCGACTCAGGGGCCCGGGCGGGGAGCGTGACGGCCCCCGCCCGGGCCCCTGGCCTTCTCCGACCCGCTGGGCCGCGCGAAGGTCACCCGGAGGTGGCCGCGCGCAGGTAGGCGCGGGCGAAGCGGGCCGCCGGCTCCACCAGCGGCGCCGCCCCGGCCACGTCACCGAGCTCCTCGGCCCGGTCCTCGAACGACGCCGTGGTCTCCAGCCAGGCCGCCAGCAGCGTCGCGGCCTGCGGGTCCAGCGCGGCAATGTGCGACGCCGCCCCCAGCGCCCGCGCGTGCGTATGCCGCTGCGGATGGTCCGGGTAGGCGAACGAGGCGAGGACGCTGCCGCTCACGGTGCCGTCCGGCTCGACGTTCTCCGGCGTAAAGGCGGCCAGGACCAGCGCGCCTGTCTCGTCCTGGTCCACCATCCACCGCTCGTCGGGAGACGCGGCGGCCTCGGCCGCGCGGCGCCGGATGAGCGCCGCGGCCTCCCGCAACAGGCCCGCCGTCATCGCGCTCCCTCCGCCGGGCCCGTGACGGCTCTATTCTCGCCCGCCGCCCCACCGGCCGCCCGGGCGTACGGTGGGGACATGGCCGGGCGGGTACGCCGCTGCGCGTACATCTTCTGCACCGAGCCGCTGCCGGTGACCTCCCGCAGCGACAAGCGGTTCTGCTCGCCCGCGTGCAAGCAGGCGGATCGCCGGTGGCGCCGCCACCAGGCCGAGGCCGTCGCCATCGGCCTCTGGTACCGCCTGGGCATCGAGACCGAGCACGTCGTGCGCTGCCCGGCGTGCGGGAAGCGCTTCGCGCTCGGGCACGGCCACCGCCGGGATGCGGTGTACTGCGGGCCCGCGTGCCGCCAGGCCGCCTACCGCGAGCGCAAGCGGGTACGCGAAGCCATCACCACCCCTTCGAATGTGACGGCTCCCGGTACCCGCTCCACGCGCCTGACCAGCGAAAAGACCCTGGAACTCGTGGGGGCGGCCCGTACTGCGGCGTGACGGCCGTCTACGGGTTCCAGTCGTACGCCTCGTCATCCTCCCACCCGGCGTCCCGGTCGTCGTCGCTGAGCAGGTCGTTGATCTCGTCCTCGGTGAGGACGTCGCGCACATCGTCCATGGACCTCATGATGCCGACTGGGCTCCCGCGGTTCAGGCGGCCGTGCTGAAGCCGGCCGCGGCCGGGTCCGTCTCACGCAGCGGGGTGAAGTCGACGTCCAGCTTCGGGTCGTACGCTTCGGGCTGGATGCCGAGCTCGTGCGTGCTGTACTCGCCGAACCGGTTGATGTGCTCGGTCAGGTACGGCGAGATGTGCGCCAGGTCCTCCGGCTCGATCGTCCACCCCTCCTCCAGCAACTGACGGACGATCTCCGCGATGTCCAGGGCGTTGTGGAAGATCACCGCGTTCGTGAGCAGCGCGTTGAACTTCATCGCCTTCTCCTGCTCGACCGGGTCGTTGTCGGCGATGACACCGCGGTTGCCGAAGCCGACCCACTGCGAGAACCGGTTGAACGACTCGACCTTGTTCGTCGCCGCCGTCACCCGCCGCCGCAGCGGCGCGTCGGTGAGGTAGCGCAGCAGCTGCACGGTGCGGATCACGCGGCCGACCTCGCGGAAGGCGGTGTACGTGGCGTTCTTCCGCGACCCGGACCGCAGCCGCTTCAGCAGCGTGGACGAGGAGATCGCGCCTTCCCGCACGGAGACGGCCACCCGCATCAGGTGCCGGAACTGCGACTCGATCAGGTCCCAGTCGATCACGTTCTTACCCACTTCGCCGAACAGGGCGTCGATGTGCACGTACTCGCTCTGCCTGCTGGGCCGGTAGAAGGTCGCGTCCTTCCAGTTGCGGATGCGGGGCATCAGGTCGAAGCCCAGCAGATGGGCGAGTGCGAACACCGGGAAGGACTGGCCCTGGGTGTCGGCGTGGACCGTGGTGGGCTTCACCTCGCTCGTGTTCTTCAGCAGGCCCTCGATGATGTAGACGGCCTCCCACACCCCGCACGGGATGAAGTGCGTGAACAGCGCGATGTAGGTGTCGGAGATGTGGTGGTAGGCGATCCCGCCCGGCTTGCCGTACCGCACAGAGGTCTCGGCGAGCAGGTTGTCGAGGTAGGTGTCCATGTGCGTGCCGTCCGCGGCCACCGCGGTGCCGTCGCCCCACGCCTGGGAGATGTCGAGCTGGGCGTGCGCGTTGACCAGGTCGGCGATCGCCTCGTTCAGCAGCACGATCGAGAAGTGCCGGTTCGCCGTGTACGACAGCTCATGGCCCGAGACACCGGGGATGTGCCGGGCGGCCTCGTACGGGCCCATGTTCGTGCCCTTCACGAACGTCGTGATCACGTAGCGGCCGAAGGGGTCGGCCAGCTTCGGCTCGTTACCCGAGGCCGGACCGAAGCGCCGCCACCACTCCACCCAGTACGCCGTACGGGCCAGGATGCCCATCAGCGACCGCTCCGGCATCCTCGCCTTGATCTCCTCCTCCAGCCGCTTCGCCGACGGCCGCTGTCCCTCCGAACGGTGCGGCTTCAGCGACGGGATGCCCGTCTCCGGGTCGATGACCAGGCCCTCGTTGTCCGGGTAGCCGGCGTCCGCCGCCGCGGCGGCATCCCGCAGCTTGTCCTCCAGCTGCCGGCGGAAGAACCCAGCGTCGAACTCAGCCGCCTCGCCCTCCTCGGCGAGGCCGACATCCACCAGGTAGTCGCCCAGCTTCTCCTGGACGGCCTCCCAGGCAAGCAGTTGCTTGGACCAGTCGGCGTACTCCTCCGAGCCGACCACCGCCACGTCGCCCGTGCGCAGTTCCTCCGCCAGAGCGGTGAACACCATCGCCTCGAAGTGCTTGCGGACGAACTGCCCCGGCCGGGTCTTGTCCAGCACGGCCTTGCGCCAATTCTGCGTGGCGAAGGAGATGTCCACCTGCCTGCCCTCCTCATTGAAGGCGGTGATGTACTCCCCGCGCGCCGCCTGGTGCCGCTGGGCGTGCGCGAGCGCGTCCAGCACCCGCCCGTCCTCCGAGGTCGCGGTGAACTCCAGCTTCCCGGCGAGGTCGAACATCACCGCCCGGTCCCGGCCGATCTGCCCGTACAGCAGCACCTCCCAGAAGTTTCCGTGATGGGCGGAGACCTTCTCGATCTGCTCGTACTGCTTGTCGAACCCGCCGAACTCCTCCACCGTCCTCGTGACCGCGCCGAGCCCGCCGGCCTGCACGCTCAGGGCCTTGGCCAGGGCAAGCAGCGCCGGAGAGACCTCCCCGTCCAGCCGCCTGGCCACCTCATCGAGCGGCGCCGCCTCGTCCAGGCCGTCCAGAGCCGCCCTCGCCTCTGCGGTCATCGCCGCGGCCTTGACGAGCGCGGCCTGGGCGGGACCGCCCTCGTCGATGTCCTTCAGTACGGTGCGGTAGTTCCCGATCAGGGCCTCGACGATCTCCCGCTCGGCCAGCCGGATCTCCTCCAGCTCCACCTTCGCCTTCTTGATCTTCGTCGCCACCCGCTTGCAGAACATCATCGCCAGGTCGTCACGGACCCGCATCCGGGCCTTGTGCACCAGACAGGCCACCAGCGCGATGCGCTTGACGGGCTTGTGGTCCCGCAACTCCGCCACGTCGGCGGCATCCGCCTCCCCGGCGAAGTCCGTAACCTTCCCCGCAGCGACGCCCTCCACCCACACGTCCGTGCCCCCGAGACCGTCCAGCCACTCCAGGCGGCTGGTCAGGCGCTTGAAGTGCGACCAGCTCGGTCCCTGCGCGGGCTTCTTCAGCCGGTTGAACAGCGTCGTGCCGCCGCCGTCGCGCTCCTCCAGCAGCCGCTCCAGTCCCGTCCGCTCCACCGGACTGATCCGGCAGTGGATGCCGTCACAGATCGCGGTGTTCACCTCGCGGCGGATCTTCGAGGCCATGGCGTCGAAGGTGGAGAACGCCGGCAGCTCCAGCCCGGCCTCCACCACCTTCTCCAGCGCGATGTTGATCAGGTCCGCCGGGCGGTTCTTCGACGCGGCCTCCTTGCGGATCGACTCCTCGGCGATCCGCCGGGCGCGGGCCTGGTCGTAGGCCACGCCGACCCGCTGCCGTACCAGGCCCCGGTGATTCTTCATCGTCTTCGCCGCCCGGTACACCGGCAGCGTGCCCTCCGGCAGCTCCACCGCCCGCCGCACGAACTCCGCCACCGCCTCCGGGATGTCCTCCACCTTCGGGAAGCACCCCATGCGCTGATACGACTTCAGCGTCAGCAGCAGGGCCAACAGATGCTCATCACTGTCCGTACGGTCGGCGGCCCACTGAAGCTCATCGCGCGTCGGCGAGAAGAACAGATGCAGCTCATGCGCGGTGATCAGCCGCTTGAACCGCGGATACGCGGTCCGTTCGATCGAGGTCACAACCCACCCCAGGCCCCAGACGACGGTCAACATCACCACCAACGACACTGAGCCGAACGGGTGACGGGCCAGGCGGTCAGGACTTCAAGATCATCCCGTGGTCCCTTTTGGGCTTACCTCGGCGATACCCCAGCGTGACGGCCGCCGTCACAGCGGAGATTGACAGCCGGTTCGGTGCCGGGTCAGAGTCCGGCTGGTGGAGATCGACGAGCTGACGGCGGCCGAGCAGCGGGTGTGGCGGGCGTTTCCGCGGGGGGAGCGCGTGGACTTCCGGGAGGCCGGTGAGGATCCCGCCGACGCGGCGGGGTGGGGGCCGAACGGACCGTGCGGGCGGGGGTGTTGCGGGCGCTGCTGCTCGACGGGCCGTGCCGGGACGGGGAGATACCGTCGCTGAGCGTGGTGGGTGCCCGGATCACCGGGCGGCTCGATCTGCAGTACGCGACGATCGACCACCCGGTGCGGCTGCGCCACTGCCACTTCGACGAGGCCCCGCGCTGCTACGCCGCCCGGCTGCGGGAGCTGAACCTCAGCGAGTCCGTGCTGCCCGGCCTGGTCGCCCACGCCGTGCACGTGGACGGGGTGGTGCGGCTGACCCGCGCCCGGTGCCACGGCACGGTGCGCCTCGGCGGCGCCCGGATCTCCGGCAGCCTGTACCTGGAGGGCGCCGAGGTGGCCGCGCCCGGCGCCGAGGAGCCGGTGCTCCAGCTCAACCAGGCGGTGCTGGGCGCCGACCTGTGGGCGCCGGGGCTGCGCACGCACGGGCAGATACGGCTCAACGGCGCGAGCGTCGCCGGGTCGTTGAACCTCAACGAGGCCCGGCTGGGCAACCCCGGGCAGGCCGCGCTCGACGCGGAGACGCTCGCCGTCGCGGGGGACATGCTGGTCCGGGCCGCCGAGGTGCGCGGCTGGACGGGCCTGCGCGGCGCCCGGATCGCGGGACGGCTCGACCTGTCGTACACCCTGCTGTCGCATCCGGGCGGTACGGCGCTGCGGGCGGGCAGCTCCACCATCGGCGAGCTGTGGCTGCGCAAGAGCCCGCCGATGGAGGGCGCCCTCAATCTGCGCCGCGCCCAGCTCGATGTACTGCTGCTGGAGCCGGGGTCGGTGCCCAAGACGGTGCTGCTCGGCGACCTGACGTACACCTCGCTCGTCCCGCACGAGCCGGCCGAGCGTCGGCTGCCCATGCTCCAGCGGGAGCGCGACGGGTATGTCCCGCACGCCTACGAGCAGTTGACGGCAGCCTACCGGCGGGTCGGCGACGATCACGCGGCCCGGCTGGTGCAGCTCGCCAAGCAGCGCCGGCACCGGCACACGCTGCCCTGGTACGGGCGGCTGTGGGGCCTGGTCCAGGATGTCACCGTCGGCTACGGCTTCCGTCCGCTGCGGGCCGCCGGCTGGCTGCTGTCGCTGCTCGCGCTCGGCTCGCTGGCCTTCGCGCTGCACCCTCCGCGTCCGCTGAAGGCGGGCGAGGCGCCGCCGTTCCACCCGGTGTTCTACACGCTCGACCTGCTGCTGCCGGTGATCTCCTTCGGGCAGGACTCCGCGTTCGCGTCGCGCGGCGGCTACCAGGTGCTGGCGTACGTGCTGGTGCTCACCGGGTGGATCCTGGCGACGACGGTGATCGCCGGTGTGACCCGCACGGTCAGCCGCCAGTGAGGCCGGGCGCCGCGCGGGTCGCTCCGCGCGGTCAGCCGTCCGTGACCCGGCCGGTGACCAGGAGGTCCGTCCAGGCCGCCGCCACCCGGTCCAGCGCGTAGGTGCGGCGTACCTGGGAGCGGGCCGTCTCGCCGGCGGCCCGCCAGGTCTCCCCGTCGGCGCCGAGCCCGGCGATCGCCTCGGCCATCGCCCGCGGGCCGGCGTGGATCCACCGCCGGTCGTAGATCTCGTCGGCGCCGGGCCAGGGCAGCAGCGCGGGCACGGCGCCGGAGGCCATGCCCTCGGCCGGGGCGAGGTGGAAGGACTCGTCGTCGCTGGTGGACAGCACATGCCCGACACGGCGCAGCCAGCCGGCCACGTCGGCGCCGAAGTCGTCGAAGACGACGGCCCCTTCCAGCAGCGGGGAGGTCTGGACGCGGCGCAGGATCGCCTCGTAGTGCGCGCGTTCCTCCGGCTTGTTCCAGATCCACCAGTACTCCCACGGTGGCTTGGACTTGACCGACAGCTGCCAGCGCCGGTCCTCGGCCCGCAGCAGTTCGAGGACGTCCAGGCCCAGGTCGAGGCGTTTGCGGCCGGGCGCAATGCCGATCATGCCGAGCCGGAACCGGGCGCCGGGCGCCTTGGGCCGGTCGAGCTGGTCGGCGTCGACCCAGTTGGGCACGGTGACGACCTTCGTCGCGGGCCAGCCGGTGTGCTCCAGGGTGCGGCGGGCGTAGTAGGGGCTGACGCAGACGACCCGGTCGACGGCGTCGATGTCGACCTGGCGCGGCCATTCGGCGTCGAGTTCGAAGCGGTGCAGGCGGATCACCAGCCGGCTGCCGCGCCGTTTGTGGCGGCTGTACCAGACGGCGGCCGGGCCGCACCACTCGACCACCACCACGTCGGCCCAGTCGGCGAGGTCGCGGCTCGCGGCGTGGTCGTGCCGGGCCAGCGCGGGCCAGGCGTCCACCCGGACGTCGAGTCCGGGCAGGGCGCGGAAGTGGTCCAGCAGCCGGGTGAGGAACTTCAGGTCGTGGCCGGCGACGCCGACCCGCAGCGGGCGGGAGCGGTGGGTGATGGCGGGGGGCGCGGGCGGGAAGGCCCGGGTGAGGTGGGCGCGCCAGCGGCCGGCGGCGGCCGTCAGGGTGTAGCGGCTCGCGGCCTGCCGGCAGCGGTCGGCGGCGAGCCGGCGGGCCTCGGGGTCGCGGGCGGCGCGGGCCACGGCCTCGACGGCGTCCTCGGTTCCGGCCCGGCCGGGGACGTAGAGGGGGTAGTCGGTGCCCAGCAGCGCCTCGTGGGCGGGCGTGCGGTTGAGCACGACGGGCAGGCCGAGGGCGCCGAACTCCAGGACTTTCGTGGAGAGTTCGAGGCTGGCGTCGAGCCGGGGGTCGCGCCAGCCGAGGCCGAGGTCGCAGCCGGCGGCGATGCGCATGGCCTCCTCGCGGGGCCGGCCGCCGTGGTGCCGGACGCCCGGGGTGGAGCCGTGCAGGGCCCGGTACATGGCCTCGTGGAACTCCGGGTGGCCGGGGTCCTCGTGGATCTTGTCGCCGACGGTGTGGAGTTCGGCCCGGATGCCCCGCTCGGCCAGCAGGGCGGGCAGCCGGGTCATGGGCAGGGTGTTCCACAGCGGGGCGAACTTGCCGGTGTAGACGAGCCGCAGCGGATCGTGCGGCCGGTCGTGGTCCGGCACCGGGAAGCCGGGTTCCGGCACGGCGGGCGGGCAGAGCACGCTGCGGCCGCAGGCCTGGGGCACCCAGGTCTCCAGGAAGCAGCGCAGTTCCTCGGTCTGGCACAGCAGCAGCCGGGAGGCGGCGGCGATCCGGCCGAGGTCGCCGCGGGCCCGCCCGGTCATCCCGGCGGCGGACTGCGGGATGTCGGTGAGGTAGGCCCAGATCCGTCCGTCGAAGTGGCCGTCGGCGACGACCTGGCCGACGATCCGGCGGCCGCGCAGCACGATCAGGTCGCAGGGTTCGTCCCGGTCGAGCCGGGTGAGCAGGCGGGACGCCTGCACCGGGGACAGGGGCCGGCCGGCCTGGCCCGGGACCAGCCCTTCCTCGGCGGGCCTGACCACGCTCACCCCGGGCAGCCCGGCCAGCGGATCGGTCAGCCGGCCGGTGTGCACCGGCGACTTCAGCACCAGCCGGGTCTCGCATCCGGCCAGGGACAGCGCCTGCACGGTCGACTGGGCCCAGACGGCGGAGCCGTCGATGAGGTTGAGGTCCACGTCGCCGTAGACCAGGGCCCGGATCACTCGGCTCATGACGGTTCCTTCCCGCGCACGGCGAACAGTCGGTATCCCCGGCCGCACCAGCTCTCGGGCGGCGCCCCCGAAAGGTGCACGGACCGGCGGACCAGCAGCGGCCGGCGCAGTTCCGGGACGAAGGTGTAGTCGGCGCCGCCGGCCGCGTGGCCCAGCGCGTCGGCGCCCGAGTACTCCTGGGCGCACATCAGGTCCAGCAGCAGGGTGTCCGGGCGGTCCTGGGTGAGGTCGGTCCAGTCGGCGACCCAGGCCGCGGTGGGCGGTCCGGTGCGCAGCGCGACACCCGCTGCGTCGAGTTCGTCCAGGCCGGCCGGGTCGGGGACGACCACCTCGGCGGGGCGGTGCTGCTGGCCCAGCACCTGTGCGACGAGCACGGCCACCTCGTGCCGGTCGCGGGGGGCGGCGAGCACGGCGACCCGGCGTTCGGTCAGCGGATCGGGCGCGCCGACCAGCCGGGCCAGCTCGGCCAGCCGGACCCGGGTGCTGTCCCACTGGAAGGCCTCCCGCAGCCGCTCCCGGGTGTCCTCGCCGGCGTCCAGCCGGGACAGCCGTACCCCGGTGTCGGCGTCCAGGACGGCGTCCCAGGCCAGCTGGGCGAGGCCGGGCGCGGCGGACGCCGGGGCGTCCCGCCACAGCACGGCCGACCGGCCCAGCGCCCGTGCCTCGGTGAGGAGTGCGGCCAGCCGCCGGTCGAGGTCGGGGGCGGCGCCGGTGCCGGTGAGCGCCCAGGGGCCGTGCCCGGTGCACGCGCTGAGCTGGACCACGACCGCGTCGGGGTCGGTGCGCCGTACGAGCAGGGGGCCGTCGTGCGGGAGCGGCCGGTTCACCACGGCGTCCGCCGCGAAGTCCTCGGCGGTCTCGTCGGTGAGCACGCCGGTGATCACCAGCCGGTCGCGGGGGGTGGCGGCGAACGCCCGGTGTACGAGGTGGAGGCGGTCGTCGGCGGCTCCCGGCGCGGTGCCGGCGGCGGGCCGGGCGGCGGGCGCGGGTTTGCGCGCGGAGCGCGTCCGCCACAGCCCGTACAGCTCGCGGGGCAGTCCGGGGATCTCGCGCCGGGGCGAGCGGGCCGCCGACACCAGGGCCCGGCCCACCTTCAGGGAGGTGGAGCCCTCCAGCATGGTCACCCGTGCCTGGAGGATTTGGACCCGGTCGCGGGCCTGGCGCAGGGCGGAGGCCAGCTGCTCCTTCTCCCGTACGGTGGCGGACAGCCGGTCGGCGAGCCCGTCCTCGCGGACGGCGTCCCGGGCGCGTTCGGCCTCCTCGGCCCGGCGTTCCAGGTCCTGGCGGCGGGCGCGCAGGGTGCGGGCGGCGAGGTCGGCGAGGACGTACTCGTCGGCCATCCGCAGGGTGGTGGCGAAGCCGTCGGAGGGCACCGGGCGGCCGAACCAGTCGTGCGGGGGCAGGAGTTCGTCGGCGGCGAGGCGGGTGAACACCGCGCCCGCGTGCAGGTGGACGTAGTCGAGCGGGGCGGCGCGCAGCACCTGGCAGCGCTGGGTCACCAGGTCGTCCAGCAGCCGGTGCCAGGGGGGTTCGGGGCCGGGGTGGCCGAACAGCAGCACGCCGCGGGCGCCGGGCCGCAGCCGGCGCAGTACGGCGAGCAGGGCGTCCTCGGTGCCGTGTACGGCGGGGTCGGGCCCGTCGGACAGGAGCACCAAGTCGCCCTCGCCGAGGTCGCTTCGTCCGTCGTCATGGCGGACGGTGACGCCGTCGGGGAGGTGGAGGTAGGGGGCGGTGCGCAGGCCGGGGCCGGTCGCGTCGACCACCGTGGTGACGCCGTCCAGGTGCGGGTGGAGCAGATCGGTCAGGCGCATCAGCGGATCCTCGTGAAGACGTGGAAGCCGGCTTCGACCTCGCGGAAGCCGTAGGGCCGGAACTCGGTGTGCCGCAGGCCGAGGGGTTCGAGGACGGCGCGGTAGCCGGCCGCGGGCCGGTACCGGATACGGCCGTCGCGGGCCCGGGGTACGGGTGTGTCCGCGTCGGTGACGATCAGCCGGCCGGTGAGGCGCACCAGGGAGGCCAGGTTGCGCAGGGCCGCCGCCCACTCGGTGTCGTCCCGCAGGTGGAAGAGCACGTCGACGCAGAGCACCACGTCGTACGGCCACGGGCTGCGCCACTCGTCGAGCCGGGCGCGGGCGTAGCGGGGGCCGTCGTCTGCGGCGCGGGCCCGTTCGATCGTCTCCTCGCCGGCGTCGATGGCGTCGACGCGGTGGCCGCAGCGGTGCAGGGCGCGGGCGAAGTACCCGTGGCCGCAGCCCGCGTCGAGCACGTACAGCGGGGCTGCCGGGGAGTGGAGGTCGCCGATGACGGCGAGCAGGGTGCCGAGCCGGAGGGCGTAGAACAGTTCGTTGCCGGCCCGGTCCAGGTCCGGGTGGCCGCCGGCGGCCGGCCCGTCCTGCTCGCGGAGGGGGGCGTCCCCGTGGGCGAGGGGGACGTCGGGCTCGAGGGCGGCGTCAGTCATGGTGCTCCAGCCACTGGGTGATCAGGCGGGCTATCCGGGGGCCGGCCTTGCCGTCCCACAGCGGCGGTCCCTCCGCGGGCGCGGCCGGGGCGCCGTCGAGTGCCTTGCACAGGGCGGGCACCAGTTCGCCGGGGGCGACCAGGCGGTTGGTGCCGTGGGTGACGGTGATGGGGCGTTCGGTGGTGGTGCGCAGCGTCAGGCAGGGCACGCCGAGCACGGTGGTCTCCTCCTGCACCCCGCCGGAGTCGGTGATCACGGCGGCGGCGCCGCGCACCAGGCTCATGAACTCGACGTAGCCGAGGGGTTCGAGGAGGTGCACGCCGGGTGCGCCGTCCAGTCCGGCGGCGCGCAGCGCGTCCCGGCCGCGCGGGTGCAGCGGGACGGCGAGGTCCAGGTGGCGGGCCGCCTCGGTGAGCGCGCGGGCGGCGGCGCGGGCGGCCCCGGGGTCGTCGACGTTGGCGGGGCGGTGCAGGGTGACGACGCCGTAGCGTTCGGGCAGTGCGTGCGCGGCGCGGGCGGCGGCCGGGTCGAACAGGTCCAGGTGGCTGAGCAGGGTGTCGATCATCGGGTTGCCGACGAAGTGCACCCGGGCCGGGTCGGCGCCCTCGCGGGCGAGGTGGCCGACGGCCTCCGGGCTGGTGGCGAACAGCAGCCCGGCGAGCTGGTCGACCAGGCGCCGGTTGACCTCCTCCGGCATCGCCATGTCGAAGCTGCGCAGCCCCGCCTCGACATGGGCGACGGGCAGTCCCAGCTTGGCGGCGGCCAGGGCGGCGGCCAGGGTGGAGTTGACATCGCCGTAGACCACGACGAGGGCCGGGGCGCGCGCGATCAGCTCGGCCTCCAGGGCCACCAGCAGGTCGGCGGTCTGTCCGGCGTGGCTGCCGGAGCCCACGCCGAGGTCGGTGTCCGGCCGGGGCAGCCCCAGCTGGCGGAAGAACACCTCCGACATCCGGGCGTCGTAGTGCTGTCCGGTGTGCACCAGGGTCTGGTCGCAGCCTGCCGACCGGAGCGCGGCGACGACCGGGGCCGCCTTGACGAAGTTGGGCCGGGTGCCGACCACATGGAGTACTGGGCCGTTCATGACGCCGTTCATGTCCTCGCCTTCCGCGGGCGGTCGCACAAGGGGCAGCACTCGGGAGACGAGGGGAGCGTCCTGCCCCGGCCGGCGCGGCGCGCGGTCGCGTCCGAGGCGCCGCGCGCCGCGTCGGCCTACCGTGGCGGCATGTCCCGTCGTATCCCCCGCGCTGTCAGTCTGGCCGCATCCGTGGCCTGGGGCGAGTTGCGCCAGGACCCCGCGCGGGCCGCGCTGCTGGGCCTGCGGCTGCTGCCGGCGGGGCTGCGGCGCCGGGTGCGGCCGGTGGAGCGGTGGCTCGGCGGCCGGGCCCGGCGGGCCGGACCGGGCGCGCTGCCGTCGGCCGTTCGGGTGAGCGCGCCCGCCGGGCGGCCGGTGCGGCCGGTGCCGGGCCGGGTGCTGCACCTGGTGACCAACTCGCTGCCGTTCGCCCACGCCGGCTATACCGTGCGCACCCAGAAGCTCGCGGAGGCGCAGCGGGCCGCCGGGCTCGATCCGCACGTGGTGACCCGGATCGGGTTCCCGGTGGTGCGGGGCGTGCTGGACGCCGGTCCGCTCCAGCTGGTGGGCGGGGTGCCGCAGCACCGGCTGCTGCCGTGGTGGCTGCCGTACGGGCAGGGCCCGGCGCTGGCCCGCAACGCCGAGCTGGCGGGGCGGCTGGTGGAGCGGCTGCGGCCCGCCGTGCTGCACGCGGCCACCGACCACGGCAACGGGCGGGTGGCCCTGGCCCTGCGCGAGGTCTACGGCCTGCCGGTGGTGTACGAGGTGCGGGGCTTCCTGGAGGAGACCTGGCTGAGCCAGGACCCGGCGCGCACTCCCGCGGACCCGGTCTACCGCGGGCGGCGGGAGCTGGAGACGGACTGCATGCGCCGGGCCGATCTGGTGCTGACGCTGGGCGCGGCGATGAAGGCCGAGATCGTGGCGCGCGGGGTGCCCGGGGAGCGGGTGCTGATCGTGCCGAACGCCGTGGACGGGGCGTTCCTGGCGCCGCCGCCGGACGGGGCCGCGGTGCGGGCCCGCCTCGGGATCGCCCCGGACGCGTATGTGGTGGGCACGGTCGGCAGCCTCACCCCGCACGAGGGGATCGGCACATTGCTCCATGCGGGTGTACGGCTGCGGCGGCGTGGGGTGCCGTTGCGGCTGCTGATCGTCGGGGACGGACCGGAGCGGGCGCGGCTGGAGCGGCTGGCCGCCCGGCTGGGCCTGGCCGACGACGGCACCGCCGTGTTCACCGGCCGGGTCCCGCACGCCCAAGTCCGGGACTTCTACGCCGCGTTGGACGTGTTCGCGGTGCCGCGCACAGACGCCCGGGTGTGCCGTCTGGTGACCCCGCTCAAGCCGGTCGAGGCGATGGCGGGCGGGCTTCCCGTGCTCGCCAGCGATCTCCCCGCGCTACGGGAACTGGTCGAACACGAGGTGAACGGACGGCTGATTCCTGCTGAATCACCACAGGCTTGGGCGGATGAACTCGAAAGGGTGCTTTACAGTCATAAGCGACGGCTCGAATGGGGAGCCGCCGCCCGCGCGAGGGTCGCGCGGGAACGCACCTGGGACCGGGTCGCCACGACGACCCGTGAGGCGTATCGCTCGCTGGGCTGCCTCTGACGCCCCGCGAACCCCCACCAGTGCAGCCGCGAAGGCCGGGTGAATCCCTATGCAGGTCGAACAGGCCCCCTCGTTCGGGGACAAGGAAGAGCCGCACCCCTACGGCACCGTGGAACTCGCCGTGATCGGACTCGGATACGTCGGACTGCCGCTGGCCCGCGAGGCGGCCTCGGTCGGCCTGCGCGTCGTGGGCCTGGACCGTGACCCACGGGTCGTCGCGGGCCTCAACTCCGGCCGCTCACACGTCGGCGACGTCTCCGACGAGGAGGTGCGCCGGATGCGGGCGGCCGGTTTCACCGCGACCACCGACGACGCCTGCCTGGCGGGCGCGCAGACCGTGGTGATCTGCGTGCCGACCCCGCTCGGCGAGGACGGCGGGCCCGATCTGGGTGCGGTCGTCTCGGCCACCCGCGCGGTGGCCGGCCGGCTGCGCCCCGGACAGCTGGTGGTGCTGGAGTCGACCACCTACCCGGGCACCACCGAGGAGGTCGTACGGCCGCTGCTGGAGGAGTCCGGGCTGCGGGCCGGCAAGGACTTCGCCCTCGCCTTCTCGCCCGAACGGATCGACCCCGGCAACACCCAGCACGGGCTGCGCGACACCCCGAAGGTGGTCGGCGGCTGCACCGCGTCCTGCGCGGTGCGCGCGGTCGCCTTCTACGCCAAGTTCGTGAACATGGTGGTCCAGGCGAAGGGCACCCGCGAGGCCGAGATGGCCAAGCTGCTGGAGAACACCTACCGGCACGTGAACATCGCGCTGGTCAACGAACTGGCCATCATCAGCCGCGAGTTGCACGTGGACGTCTGGGACGCGATCCGCTGCGCGGGCACCAAGCCCTTCGGCTTCCAGGCCTTCCGGCCCAGCCCCGGGGTGGGCGGGCACTGCATCCCGATCGACCCCAACTACCTGTCGTACAAGGTGCGTTCGTCACTGGGGTACGACTTCCGGTTCGTCGGGCTGGCCCAGGAGATCAACCGGCGGATGCCGGAGTACGTGGTGCGCCGCGCCCAGGACCTGCTCAACTCCGCCGGCCGTCCGCTGCACGGCTCCCGGGTGCTGCTGCTCGGCGTCACCTACAAGCCGGACGTCGCCGACCTGCGCGAGACCCCGGCGGAGCCGGTGGCCCGGCTGCTGCGGGAACGGGAGGCCGCCGTCGCCTTCCACGACCCGCAGGTGCCCCGGTGGTCGGTGGACGGGGTGGACGTGCCCCGCGTCGGCGACCTGACGGCCGCGCTGCGCGAGTACGACCTGACGATCCTGCTCCAGGACCACTCCGCCTACGACCTGCCGGACCTCGCGGACACCGCGCGACTGCTGTTCGACACCCGCGGGCGGATCCACCGGCCCGGCGTCGAAGTGCTGTAGACCCTCGCCACCTCCGTGCGCTTCTCGGGGAGTTGGAAGGCACTGCCATGCGGATACTCGTCGTCACCGTCGTCCACCACCCCGAGGACGCGCGCATACTGCACCGGCAGATCGCCGCGCTGCGCGAGCGCGGCCACGAGGTGGTGTACGCGGCGCCGTTCGCGGCCCGGAGCGCCCTGCCCCGGCCGTACGTCGAGGGGGTGGACCTGCCCCGGGCGGCCGGCCGGGACCGGGGCGCGGCGCTGCGCGCGGCCCGGACACTGCTGGCCGAACGCGGCCCGGCGGCCGATGTGATACTGCTGCACGATCCCGAACTGCTGCTCGCCCTGCCCGGCATCCTGCGCCGGCTGCGCCGGGCCGGGGCGGTGCCGGTCACCGTGTGGGACGTGCACGAGGACACGGCGGCGGCCCTGGCGATGAAGGGCTGGGTGCCCCGGCCGCTGCGTCCCCCTCTGCGCGCGGCGGTGCGGGCGGCCGAGCGGCTGGCCGAGCGCCGGCTGCGGCTGCTGCTCGCCGAGGACGCCTACCAGGACCGGTTCCGGCGCCTCCACCCCGTCGTCCCCAACCTCGCCACCCCGCCGCCCGGGACGCCCCCGCGGCCGGGCGACGACCGGGTGGTCTACCTGGGCCAGCTGTCCCGGGCGCGCGGCGCGCTCGATCTGATCGCCCTGGCGCGGCTGCTGGCCCCCGCCGTGCGGGTCGAGGCGATCGGCACGGCGGACCCCGAGGTGCGCGACGCGCTCGCGGCGGCCGACCGGGAGGGGGTCTTGCGCTGGTACGGCTTCCTGCCCAACGACCGCGCCCTGGCCCGGCTGTCCGGTGCCCTGGCCGGCCTGTCCCTGCTGCACGACCAGCCCAACTACCGGCACTCCCGGCCCACCAAGGTCGTGGAGTACATGGCCCACGGCGTGCCCGTGGTCACCACGCCCACCCCGCTGGCGGCGGAGCTGGTCGAGCGGCACGGGTGCGGGCTGGTGGTGCCGTACCGGGACCCGCCGGCGGCGGCGGCCGCGATACGGCGGCTGGCCGGGGACACCGGGCTACGGCTGCGCGCCGCCCGGCAGGGCCGGGCAGCCGCCGTGTCCGAGCTGAACTGGCGACACCGGGCGGCCGACTTCGTGGACCTGCTGGAGATGTGGGTCAAGGAGGAAACGGCCGGAACGAGCACGGCCTGACCCCACCGGCCGGCCCGGTACACCGGCACACCGCGCAACGGCCCGGGCCCGAGCCACATGACCGCGTGCCGCCCAGCGGACCGGACATGGGGAACGCGGGGCAGCGCCGACAGCGGGCCCGCTCAGCGGCGCACGGCCGCGCGTCCCACAGCGGGCCCGATCAGACACGCAAGGCTACGCCGACAGGAGCCGCGGCCGGCGGCGCACGGCCACACGCCCCGCGGCGGGCCCGGGCAGACACGCAGGGCTGCGTCGACGGCAGGCGCGGTCGGGGGTGTACGGCCGCGTGTCCCGCGGCGGGCCGGGGCAGGGTATGCGCCGGCGCGCCGAGCAGCGGGGCGGGGCCCGGGGCTGTGGTCGGCCGTCGGACGGCAGGACCGCTTCAGGAGCGTGCGGCGGCGTCGAGCAGGGGGCCGAGTTCTCGTACGGCGGTGGTGAGGGGGCCCGTGTCCCGTTCGGCCCGGGCCAGCAGGATCGCGCCTTCCAGGGTGCTGATCATGAGGGTGGCGAGCGGTTCGGCCCGGCCGGGGGGCACCCCCAGGTCGGCCAGGGCCGCGGCGAGCGGCGCGCGCCAGGCCGTGAACGCGGCTGCCGCCGCCCGGCGGGTCGCGTCGGCCGAGGCGGCGCAGTCGACCGTGGCGGCGGCGACCGGGCAGCCCGCCGCGAAGCCGTCCGCCGCGTACTCGTCGGTCCATTGCGCGGCCATCGCCGCGAACAGGCCGCTCGGCGTCGGTTCGTCCAGCCCCGCGAGGAAGCGGGCGATCCGCTTGCCCGCGTACCGGCCGGCCCACTGGACCGCCTCGTTGACCAGCTGTTCCTTGCCGCCCGGGAAGTAGTGCTGGAGGGAGCCGCGCGGTGCGCCGGCGTGCGCGGCGACCTCCCGCATGCCGGTCGCGGCGACACCCTGCCGCCGGATGAGCTGGGCCGCGCTGAAGACCATCCGCTCCCGCGGGCCGGGCCGCGCCTCGGTCATGCGTCGCCTCCGTTTCCCTCGCCCCTCACCCTATGACCGCCGTCATAACCGGCGCTACTATGACGAGTGTCATAAGCGGTGCGCGGCGCGAAGGGCGGCCGGCCATGGACGTCGGATTCATCGGTCTCGGGGTGATGGGCGGGCCCATGGCCCTGCGCCTGGCGCGCGCCGGCACCCCGCTGGTGGTCTGGAACCGGACCCCGCGGCGGGCCGAGCCGCTGCGCGCGGCCGGCGCCGAGGTCGCGGCGGACGCCGCCGAGGTGTTCGCACGGGCCGGAGTGGTGCTGCTGATGCTCGCCGACGAGGCGGCGGTGGACGCGGTCCTCGGCCGGGGCACACCGGAGCTGGCCGCGCGCGTCGCGGGCCGCACCATCGTGCACATGGGCACGACCGCCCCGGAGTACTCCCGCGCGCTGGAGGCGGACATCCACACGGCGGGCGGCCGGTACGCCGAGGCGCCGGTCTCCGGGTCCCGGGTGCCGGCGGAACAGGGGCGGCTGGTCGCGATGCTCGCCGGCGAGGAGGACGCCGTGGCCGCCGCGCGGCCGCTGCTCGCGCCGATGTGCCGGGAGACGTTCGGGTGCGGCGCGGTGCCGGGCGCGCTGCTGATGAAGCTGTCGGTGAACCTCTTCCTGATCACCCAGGTGACCGGGCTGGCCGAGGCGTTCCACTTCGCCGAGCGGCAGGGGCTGGACCGCGGGCTGTTCCTGGAGGTCCTGGACGCGGGCCCGATGGCCAGCGCGGTGTCCCGGATGAAGGCGCCCAAGCTGCGCGAGCGGGACTTCGCGGTGCAGGCGGCGGCGCTGGACGTGCTGAAGAACAACCGGCTGATCGCCGACGCGGCCCGGAACGCCCGCCTCGCCTCCCCGCTCCTGGACGTGTGTCACGCCCTGTTCCGGGAGACGGTGGCCGAGGGCCACGGCGGGGAGGACATGGTGGCCGTCCTGCGGGCGATCGAGACACGGACGGCCGGGGAGCGGGCGGCCACCCGCACGCCGTAGCCGGACGGCCGTACCCCACCGCGCGCCCGCCGCGGGTCAGCCCTTGCGGGGAATGCCGTAGGCGCGCTCGACGTGCAGTCGCAGTACCAGGCGCCGGTCGCGGACCATGGCGGCCCGGAAGTCGTCCCAGTCCGGGTGTTCGCCGAGGACGTCCCGGTACAGCCGTTCCAGTTCCGCCACGGTGTCGTCGCCCGGGTCGGCGGCGACCGGGGTCAGTTCGGCGGTGCCCTCGGCGACGGTGTACGCCCAGCGGTCGGCGCTGGTGACGTGGTACGAGGCGCGCGGGTCCCGGCGCAGATTGCGGGTCTTGGCGCGGTCGTCGGTGACCGAGACCCGGATGATCCGCTCGTCGGGGTAGTAGGCGTGGCTGACGTTGGACAGCTGGGGGCGGCCGTCGCGCCGGAGCGTGACCAGTACACCGCCGTGGCCTTCGGAGAGCAGGCCGAGCAGCGCCTCTCGGGTGGGGTCCTGAGTCATACCCGGTCAACCGGCGCGGGCGCCCCAGGCATTCCCCGCACCACCCTGTTCCGGCCGGTGGTCCTGAGCGACGATGGAAGACGGGACGGACGAGACCGGACGGGCGGACGCGACCGGAGGAGAGCGATGGGACGGCTGCGACAGGACGTCGATCCGGCGGAGGCGGGGCTGGACGCCGGGGCGCTGGAGCGCCTCGACCGGCACTTCGCCCGGTACGTCGACCAGGGGCGGCTGCCCGGCTTCCTGGTGGCGGTGGCCCGCGGCGGCCGGGTCGCCCATCTGACCACGTACGGACTGCGGGACGTGGCGGCCGGGCTGCCGGTCGAACCGGACACGCTGTGGCGGATCTATTCGATGACCAAGCCGGTCACCGCGGTGGCGGTGCTGCTGCTGGTCCAGGACGGCCGGCTGTCCCTGGACGACCGGCTCGACCGCCATCTGCCCGCCTTCGCCGAACCCCGGGTGTACAGCGGCGGTTCGGGCGACGACGTGCGCACCCGCCCGGCCGTCGGCCCGATCCTGATCCGGCATCTGCTCACCCACACCGCGGGCCTGACCTTCGGCTTCTACCACCGCCACCCCGTGGACGCGCTCTACCGCGCGGCGGGCCTGGAGTACTCGGTGCCGCCGGGCAAGGACCTCGCGGAGACCGTCGAGCTGTACGCGCGGCTTCCGTTGCAGTCCGACCCCGGCACTCAGTGGAACTACTCGGTCGCCTCCAATGTGCTGGGCCGGGTGATCGAGGTGGTCTCCGGGCAGCCGCTGGACGCCTTCTTCGCCGACCGTGTCCTCGGCCCGCTCGGCATGATCGACACCGGCTTCCACGTCGAGCCCGGACAGACCGGCCGGCTGGCCGAGTTGTACGGCGAGACGGACCAGGGCGGGATCGAGCCGGTGCCGGGGCTCCCGGTGCGCGGCCGGCCGCTCTTCCTGTCCGGCAGCGGCGGACTGGTCTCCTCCGCCCACGACTACCACCGGTTCATGGAGATGCTGCGCCGGGGCGGCGAACTCGACGGCGTACGGCTGCTGCACCCGGACACGCTCGCCCTGATGATCCGCAACCAGCTGCCCGGCGGGGCCACCCTCCGCTCCTTCGGCGCCCCGGTGCACCGGGAGCCGGGCATGGACGGGCTCGGCTTCGGCTTCAACGTCTCCGTGGTCATCGACCCCGCCCGCACCCTGGCCCCGTCCCACCTCGGCACCTACGGCTGGACCGGCGTGGCCGGCACCGCGTTCTGGGTCGACCCGGCCCACGACCTGACCGTGCAGTTCCTGACCCAGGTGCGCCCGAAGAACCTGAAGGTGTTCCCCGAGCTGCGCCGGCTGGTGCACGAGGCGGTGACCGGCTGAACGCCGCGACGGGGCCCGTGGCGCGGCCGTAGAGGGAGCGCGGTCACACCAGGTTGGCCTCCGGGCGCGGGGCGTCGGCCGCGAACCGGCCGGCGCTCAGGGGGCCGACGTCCAGGAAGGGTGCGCGTTTGAGGTAGAGGTCGCGGATCACCTCGCCGACGGCGGGTCCCTGGAGGAAGCCGTGGCCGGAGAAGCCGGTGGCGTACAGGAACCTGGACACCGCCGACGCCTCGCCGATCAGGGCGTTGTGGTCGGGGGTGTTCTCGTACAGCCCCGCCCAGCCGCCGGTGC